>NZ_JBQEOE010000010.1:83548-128151 GCF_052045105.1 Lysobacter sp. 22409
CGCTTCACTTGTAGGAGTTGGGTGAGCTGCGACTGCGAGATCGCACATCGCGCCGTAATCGTGAGGCATCGTGGTCGCGGCTTGCGCCGCTCCTACCCTTAAAGCGACGCGCCCCACGATTGGGGCGCCATCCGCCGCTGCATCGCGTTCAGCTCATGCGCACACACGCGTTGCGCGCTCGATCGAAGTTCCGCACATCCGCGCCGCGAATCCGATCGCGGTCACGTTTGCATGCGGTTTTGGTGTTGCGCGAGGCGTCCGTGCGGCGTTCGCGCTGTGCAAGCTCGTGCGCGGCGCATGCGTGCCGTTCGCAGTCGCGTAGAGAGCGCCGGATCGCAATCCAGGAGACGACATGACTATCGCAAGGATTTCGCCGCAGGCGTTCGGCCTGCTGATCGGCGCCTGCCTGTTGAGCGGCACCGCCTTCGCCGCCGACACCCGCCCGGCCCCGCTGACCGCCGGCCAGACGCGTGCCGTCGACCTGCGGCTGGGACCGCATCTGGGCCTGTCGAAGTCGGCATGGTCGCAGCCGGTGCGGATCGGCACGCCCGATGCGGCCTTCATCAAAGTGCACTTCGAGCACTTCGATTTACCGGCAGGCGTGACCCTGCAGGTGTCGAACCCGCAGGGCACCGAGGTCTATCGCTATCGCCAGGGCGACCTGGGTCGCCACACGGTCGATGCCGCGCTCGGCGAGGACGGCAAGACCCGTTTCGGCGCGATGTCGATCGCCGGCAATACCGCGGTGCTGCGCCTGGTCGGCACGCCGACCGAGCCGTGGGCCCCGCGGCACGGCGTGCGCGTGAGCCGTTACGACGAAGGCTTGCCGCAAGCGTTGATGGGCGAGTTGAACGATGCCGGCCTGCTCGGCGGCGACGTCTCGGCCAAGTCGATCTGCGGGGTCAAGGACAGCCGCCCGGTCGCCTGCTATGCCGGCACCGACGCCACCGCGGTCGCGCGCTCCAAGCCGGTCGCGCTGATCCTGCTCAACGGGACCAAGTGGTGTACGGCCTGGCGCGTGGGCGCCGACAACCGCATCTTCACCAACAACCACTGCCTCGACAGCGCCGCCGACGTGGCCGCGTCCGAGTACTGGTTCAACTACCAGGCCACCACCTGCACCGGCACTACCAGCGGCACCTTGACCAAGGTCGCCGGCGACAAGTTGCTCAAGACCGATCAGACCCTGGACTACAGCCTGCTCACGGTGAAGAACTTCGCCGCCATTTCCAGCTTCGGTTACCTGAGCCTGGAGGTGCGCAAGCCGGTGCTCGGCGAGGAGATCTACATCAGCGGCCATCCCGCCACGCGCATGAAGGAGTTGTCGGTGGTCAGCGATCGCGACGGCGGCGGCCGCTGCAAGGTCATCGACGCCGATGCCGACGGTTACGGCACCAACACCGATGCCGGCTACTACTGCGACACCGAAGGCGGCAACTCCGGCTCGCCGGTGCTGGCGCGCTCCTCGCACAAGGTCGTCGCGTTGCACCACTTCGGCGGCAACTGCAATCTGCAGGCACCGAACCGCGGCGTGAAGATGCAGTTGATCTGGCCGCAGGTGAAGTCGTTCTTCAACAACGTGGTGCCCTGAGCTGCGTCTAACCGTACAGCCGTGCGGATTGCCGCACGGCTGTACGCGAGCGGCTGTGGCGGTTGGAAGAGTTACTGCGTCATCCGCCTGCCGTCGTTCCCGCGAAGGCGGGCTCCACTTTACTTCGGCGCAGCCGAATACCTAGGGCTCTATCGAAGCAATGCGCTGAAGTCTCTGCGGCCCGGCCAGGGCGCATGGCGCCCTGGCGTTCATGGATGCGCGAGCCAGTGGCTCGCAAACGCATCCATTCACCCCGTCTTCGCTGGGATGACGGTTGGGAAAGGCGTTACCTCATCTACCTGCTGTCGCTCCACCGAAGGCGGGAGCACAGGGCTTTACCGAGGCATTGCGCTGAAGTCTCTGGACCCCCGCCTTCGCGGGGGTGACGGCTGAGAGCGTTGTTCTCGATGACGTGCGCGAGAATCATCGACTCCCGACTCCCGACTCCCGACTCCCGACTCCCGACTCCCGACTCCCGATTCCCGATTCCCGATTCCCGATTCCCGATTCCCGACTCCGGCCAAAAGAAAACCCGCCACAGGGGCGGGTTCTCTTCTGAAGGCTTTGGATCCCCGCCTTCGCGGGGATGATGCAATGGCACAGGCATTCGCGCTAAGCGCGAACGCGCCATTGCATCACTTGATCTTGCCTTCCTTGTAGATCACGTGCTTGCGAACGACGGGGTCGTACTTCTTGACCTCCATCTTCGCCGGGGTGTTCTTCTTGTTCTTGTCGGTCGTGTAGAAGTGACCGGTGTTCGCCGTCGAGATCAGGCGGATCTTGTCGCGCTTGGAAGCCATGGGTCAGTCCTCCTCAGATCTTTTCGCCGCGGGCGCGGAGCTCGGCGAGAACGGAGTCGATGCCGTTCTTGTCGATGGTGCGCAGGGCATGGGCGGAAACACGCAGCTTCACCCAACGGTTCTCACTGGCGACCCAGAAACGGCGCTCGTGCAGATTGGGGAGGAAACGGCGGCGGGTTTTGTTCATGGCATGCGAGACGTTGTTACCAGTCGTCGTTCGCTTGCCCGATACTTGGCATACGCGGGACATTACGCACCTCGAAAAGGTCTGTGCTTCCCTTGGCCAGGGAGGCGGCGGCCCCGATGCCGACATTCGATCGAATGCTGCATCACGCGACACGGGTCAGGATTAAAAATCCGCTGCACCATGGCGGGCCGGAATCGCGTTTCCGGGTCCGCCCGGATACCCCTAAGGGCAAGCCGGACGCAGCGAGCCGCGCATTATGCCGGCAAATGCAAGCCGGAACAAGCACTTGGGGCCGGGCAAGGGCCGAAACCGCCAGCGCTCCTACCCTTGGAGTCCAGGTAATCGCAGGCCAGCCTGAGACGCTCAGTGGCTGTTGCGGTCGCGGTGCCAGCCGCGGTGCTTGATGTCCAGGTACAGGCTGTAGGCGGCGGTGAAGGCCGGGAACAGGTTCTGGATCACGCCGACCGAGTCCTGCTTCTGCGAGAACACGAAGTAGCTCAGGGTCATCACGCTGCCGACCAAGCTCATGTACCAGAACGCGCGCGGGATCACCGGCTTGCCCTGGCGCTTGCTGGCGATGAACTGGACCAGCCAGCGGCCGCCGAACATGAAGGCGCCGACCAGGCCGATCAGCTTCCACGGCGACATGTGCAGCCCGGTCCAGGCCAACCACGAGATCGGGGAGTTCATGAAGTCCATGGCGGGCCTCAGCGTTCGACGATCGCGGTGAGCTTGGCCCGGCGGATCAGCCAGGCGACGCCGCGCAGGTCGGCGATGCCGACCAGGGCGCGGTTGAGGTTGTTGTACTTGGACACGCCGGTGCTGCGGGCGCGGTGGTTGACCGGCACGCTCACGGTCTTCCAGCCGGCGCGCTGGATCAGCGCCGGCAGGTAGCGGTGCATGTGGTTGAAGTACGGCAGTTCGAGGAAGGCGGCACGCTCGAACAGCTTGATGCCGCAACCGGTGTCGGGGGTGTCGTCGCGCAGCATGCGGCTGCGGATCGCGTTGGCCCACTTGGAGGCCCAGCGCTTGCTGCCGGAGTCTTGGCGGTTGACCCGCCAGCCCGCGAACAGTTTCACCTCGGCGCCGGACTCGGCGCGCTTGGCGAGCAGCTTGGGGATGTCGGCCGGGTCGTTCTGGCCGTCGCCGTCGAGGGTCGCGATCCAGGTGCCGCGCGCGGCTTTGACGCCGTTGCGCACCGCGGTGCTCTGCCCGCTCTGGGTGACGTGGTGCAGCACCCGCAGCTCGGGCACGCCGGCTTTCAGCGCTTCCAGCGCGGCCAGGGTACCGTCGCGCGAGTGGTCGTCGACGTAGACGATCTCGAAATCGCCGCCGTCGGACGGCGCGCGGCCGCGCAGGGCGGTGGTGATTTCCTGGATCAGCGGGGCGACGTTGTCCTGTTCGTTGAACACCGGTACGACGACGGACAGTTGTGGGCTTTGCGTCATTGCTTGGAACTCGCGATGGATTCGATGCGATTGCGCCCTGGAGCGGACAGGCGAAGGCGGGCGCGCTGCGGGCGAGTGCAGACGCGACCGCCGGTACGCGACGGCACCTCACGCCCCCTTACCGCCGGGGCGCCCGGTCTTTCGGGCTGCCTCCCCCGAGGGGAAGGGAACTGCAGGGGATTCAGGTTCTTCTTGTCGGCGCCGACCGCGAGCGCGGTGGAGCCAGGATAGTGTGTCATCGCGGCGGCGAACCGGAGCTTCACATCGTCACGGTGCCGCCGGGAAGCGCCGGTCCGGCCGGCCGCCGCAACCGCCGCAACCGCAGCCGGCGATGGGCTCAGGCACGGTCGCCGAAGTAACCGCGGCACCAGTCGACCACCCGCGGCAGGCCGAGCTCGATCGAGGTGCTCGGCTCGAAGCCGAACGCCGCCCGGGCGCGGCCGGTGTCGGCCATGGTCTCGATCATGTCGCCCGGCTGCATCGGCTTGTAAACCTTCTCGGCGCTGCGGCCGGCGGCCTCCTCGATCACCGCGATGAAGCGCTCCAGCTCGACCGGGGTGTGGTTGCCCAGGTTGAACACGCGGTGCGGCGGGTCCTGCTCGGAAGGGTGGCCGAGCGCGCCGAGCACGCCGGCGACGATGTCGTCGATGTAGGTGAAGTCGCGCCGCATCTTGCCGTGGTTGAACACGTCGATCGGGCGCCCGGCCAGTACCGCGCGCGAGAACAGCAACGGCGCCATGTCGGGCCGGCCCCAGGGGCCGTAGACCGTGAAGAAGCGCAGGCCGGTCGCGTGCAAGCCGTAGAGGTGGGCGTAGGTGTGCGCCATCAGCTCGTTGGCGGCCTTGGTCGCGGCGTACAGCGAACGCGGCTGGTCGATGCGCTGGTCTTCGGAGAACGGCGGCGTGGCCGAATCGCCGTACACCGAAGAGGAACTGGCGTAGACCAGGTGGCGCACCTCGCGGTGCCGGCACAGCTCGAGCAGATTGACGAAGCCGGCCAGGTTGCTGTCGACGTAGGCGTGCGGGTGGGTCAGCGAATAGCGCACGCCGGCCTGGGCGGCGAGGTGAATGACGCGTTCGGGCCGGACCTCGTCGAACAACGCGGCCAGACCGTCGCGATCGCCGAGGTCGAGGGCGCGGATGTCGACATCCGGGCACAGCGCGGCGACGCGGTCGCGCTTGAGTTGCGGGTCGTAGTAGTCGTTGTAGTTATCGAGGCCGATCACCGCCTGGCCTTGCGCGCGCAGGGCGCGGCAGACGTAGGCGCCGATGAAGCCGGCTGCGCCGGTGACGAGGATGGTCATGGGAACTGCAACGGGGTAGAGGAAGGGAAGCTTGCCCGAGTTTCGATGAACCGTTGTCGGAAGGAGGTCGTAACGCCCGCGGCGAAGAGGCCGAGGGCGTTACGACGACGTCGTTGTGGGGCGCTCATGCCGGCCGCCGGCAACGAAGGTCGCGAACCGCTGCGCCGCTTACTGGACCGCAATCTGCTTCGACAGGCCGAAGGCCTCGTCGAGCTGTTCCTGGCTGCTAGCATCGATCCAGACATAGACCTTGACCTTGCTCTTGGGCTTGGCGCCGGGCAGGTTGATCTGGGTTTCGCGCGAATACGGACGCGCGTTGTTGACGGTCGCCTTCTTGAACCAGGTGACCGCCTGGGTGCCGACCGTGCCCTTCTCGGCACGCGCCTTCTTGCCCGGCTTGAAGTTGCGCTGGCCGAGGTACACGCCCAGGCCGGAACCGGCGCCGAGGCTCGACGGCAGTTCGAGGTAGCAGATGGTGTAGTTGGCGCCTTGGCGTTCGCCCCATTTCAGGCTGGGGTCGCTGAGTTCGGGGCAGGTGCCCGACTGTGCGAAGGCCAGGGCCGGTGCCAGCAACAAGGTGGCGGCGGCAATCCATTTCATACGAATCTCCTTTCGGTGGTGTCGGTATTGGCGGTCGAACGGCAGGCGGTCGAACGGCGGCGCGATGCGTCCGGCCAAGATGGACGCAGCATTTTAGTGGATCGATCCGGCCCTGCCGCCGTAAAGCGTCACAGGACGATCCCGCCTCGTCCCCGCAGGCTATGCCGGACGAATCGAGCCCGTGCTCGACTTGCGCCGACGGTAAGTCGCGGCGGGAAGCGCTGGGGTTGGGGTCATTGCTTCAGGGTAGGAGCGGCGCGTGACGCGACTGCGAACCTGCCGGGGGAATTCGTCGGAGTCCGGCGGGGTGCCGCGTCCAGCGCGGCGCGACCCGCCAGGCGGCGCTTAGGCCTCGACCTTGCCGCGCAGCCGTTCCAGCACGCCTTCGAGCGAATCCAGATCGGTGTAGTGGATGACCAGGCGGCCCTTGCCGCCGCGGCCGTGCAGCACGTTGACCTTGGTGCTCAGCGATTCCGACAGCTCGCGTTCCAGGGTGACGATGTCGGCCTGCGGCTTGGCCTTGGCCGGCTTGGGCTTGCCCGACACCGGCACCTTGCCGGCGGCGAGCTGCTGCACGCGGTGTTCGACGTCGCGCACCGACCACTGGTTTTCGGCGGCCTGGCGGGCGAGCGCGATCGCCGCCTGCGGGGCCAGCGTGAGCAGGGCGCGCGCATGGCCCATTTCGAGGGCGCGGGTTTCGACCAGGATGCGGATCTCGCTCGGCAGTTCGAGCAGGCGCAGCAGGTTGGACACCGCCGCGCGCGAACGGCCGACCGCTTCGGCGGCCTGGGCGTGGGTGAGGTCGAATTCGTCGATCAGCCGCTGCAGCGCGGTGGCTTCTTCGAGCGGATTGAGGTCTTCGCGCTGGATGTTCTCGATCAGCGCCATCGCGACCACGGTGCGGTCGTCGACTTCGCGGATCACCACCGGAATCACGTCGAGCCCGGCCAGGCGCGAGGCGCGCCAGCGGCGCTCGCCGGCGATGATCTCGTAGGTCTTGCCGCCCTTCTCGCCGATCTCGCGCACCACGATGGGCTGGATCACGCCCTGGGCCTTGATCGATTCGGCCAGTTCGGCCAGCTTGTCCTCGTCCCAGTGCTTGCGCGGCTGGTACTTGCCGGGGCTCAGCGAATCGACCGGCAGGTTGCGCAACATGTCGCCGGGCTGGGCTTCGACCAGGGTCGGCGCTTCGGCGGCGGCCTTGGGGCCGAGCAGGGCTTCGAGGCCGCGGCCGAGGCCGCGCTTCTTGGCAGGGTGACTCATGCCGGGGTCTCCGCGGTGACGGCGTGGACGGCGGCCTTGGCGGCCTGGTCGCGTTCGCGCTGGCGGCGCAGCACTTCGCCGGCCAGGCCCAGGTAGGCGATGCCGCCGCGGCTGGCCTTGTCGTAGCCGACGATGCTCTGGCCGTGGCTCGGGGCCTCGGCCAGGCGCACGTTGCGCGGCACGATGGTCCGGAACACGCGGTCGCCGAAGTGATTGGTGAGTTCGGCCGAAACCGCGTTGGCGAGGTTGTTGCGCACGTCGAACATGGTGCGCAGCACGCCTTCGATTTCCAGTGAAGGATTGAGGTTGGCCTTGAGCGCCTCGATCGTGTCGACCAGCGCGCTTAGGCCTTCCAGTGCGTAGTACTCGCACTGCATCGGCACGATGATCGAGTCGGCCGCGGTCAGCGCGTTCAGGGTCAGCAGCGACAGCGCCGGCGGGCAATCGATGATGATGAAGTCGTAGTTGCCGCGCAGCGGCGCCAGCGCGCGCTTGAGCCGCTGCTCGCGTTCGCTCTCGCCCATCAGGGTGATCTCGGCCGCGGTCAGGTCGATGTTGCCGGGCAGCAGGTCGAAGTCCTCGGGCGCCCGCACGATGGTCGCGGCGGCGTCGGCTTCGCCGAGCAGGACATCGCAGATCGAGTCCTCGAGCTGGCGCTTGTCGATGCCGCTGCCCATGGTCGCGTTGCCCTGCGGGTCCAGGTCGACGAGCAGGACGCGTTTGGGCGTGCGCGCGAGCGCAGCGGCGAGGTTGACCGCGGTGGTGGTCTTGCCGACCCCGCCTTTTTGGTTGGCGACGGCGATGATGCGGGCCATGCGGCTCGTCCCCTGCTGTAACGGTGAGATGACATGAAGGAGGACGGCGCCTGGCGCCGGCCGGACTGGGGATTATGCCCCAGGGCGGGAGTCGGGGAGGGGACCGGGGATCAGGAAGCGCCGGCCGCCTCGCCGCTGCGCCCGACCACCACCATGTGCCGCTCGGCGGCCAGGCCGGGTACCCGCATCGGTTCGACCGAGCGTACGCTCCAGCCGGCCGGCAGGGCGGCGATCTCCTCGTCCGGGCGCACGCCCTTCATCGCCAGCAGCACGCCGCCGGGCTTTAGCAGGTGGCCGCCGAGTTCGAGGATCAGCGGCAGGGTCGCCAGGGCGCGCGCGGTGATCGCATCGTAAGCACCGGGTTCGGCGAAGGCCTCGATCCGCGACTCGGCCACGCGCGCGTCCTTCAGGCTCAGCTGGCGCAAGGCTTCGCGCATGAAGCGGGCCTTCTTGCCGTTGCTCTCGACCAGGGTCACGCGCAGGCCGGGCTTGACGATGGCCAGCGGAATACCGGGCAGGCCGGCGCCGGTGCCCAGGTCGGCCAGGGCGCCGCCGCGACCGGCGAGCTCCTCGACGTAGGGGTGCATGGCCAGAGAGTCGAGCAGGTGCTTGCCGACCATCTCGTGCGGGTCGCGCACGGCGGTCAGGTTGTAGGTGCGGTTCCAGCGCGCGAGCAGGGCCAGATAATCCAGCAAGGGCGCGGCCAGGGCCGGATCGAGGGCGAGCGCGGACAAGCCGGCTTCGAGCTCGCTGCGCAGCCCGGGCGGTAGGGAAACGGGGGTATTCATCGGCGACAGTATCGCCGATGGGCCGAGTCGGGCGCAGCCAGGAGCAGTGGGCGGGGTGTACGAACGATGGTTGCGGTGCCGGTCGCGCCGGCGCTGCAAGGGCGCGGTCGCGGCTTGCGCCGTTCCTGCCCTTTGGACACGCTGCCTACTCCGCCAACGGCCGCCACGCCAACGCGCCCAGATACCCCGGCGCCGGCTCGATCTCGCGCAAGGTCCACTGCTCCGGCCGGCCCAAGGCCGGGTCGCATTCGACCAGGCGCAGCTTGTCGTCGCGTTCTTCGAAACGCAGCTTGTCGAGGCCGAACGACAGCCCGTGGCCATGCGCCTTGAGCACCGCTTCCTTGGCGCACCACAGGCGCAGGAAGGCGCGGTCGCGATCGGGGTGCGTGCGCAGCCAGTCGGATTCGCGATCGGTGAAGAAACGCGCCGACACTTCCAGCGCGCGCGGCCGTCGCTGCAGACGCTCCAGGTCGACGCCGACCCGCGCCTGCAGGGCCAGTGCGACCAGCAGGCGTTCGCCGCTGTGGCTCCAATTGCAGTCGTAGCGATCGTGCGGCGGGTCCAGGTGCGGACGCTGGCGGCCGTCGCGGGTCAGCGACAAGGCCGGATCGCCGAGCTGCCCGGCCAGCCACTCGCGCGCTTCCGGTTCGGCCGGTCGGCCGTGCCGGTGCGGCAGCCAGGTCCAGCGCACACCGTGGCCGTCGGAGCGTTCCGAATACGTATCGACTAGCGAAGGTGAACGGCCGGACAGGGACATGAACAGGTGTGCTTTGGCCTGGAACAGGCCGGTCAGCGTAAGCTAAACCCTGGGGGTACGGGTTCGTGGCGGCGGCACAGCGCGGGGGCGCGGTGCGATCGCATTGGTGCCGCGAGGGTCCGAAGGGACCGTCAGCTGCCGATCAGGCGGGCCCGGGCAAGTTGCAACACATTGGAAGCGGCCCTCAGGCCGCGGGAAATCTATTTGATGTCAGCGGTTATCGATCCGAGCCTTGTTCCGTTCAGCCAGGATCCTGCGTCGCCCGGCGGCGAGTCGTTCGCGCTGGTCGCGGGTGCGCCCGAGCGCACCTTGGCCTTCGGCCCCGACGGCGTCGTCGATCGCGCGAGTTTCGAGGCCGAAGTGCGCGCGCTCGCGGCGACGCTGCCGGCGGCGCAGTACGCGGTCAACCTGTGCGAAAACCGCTATCGCTTCCTGGTCGCCTTGTGCGCGGTGGCCTTGCGCGGGCAAGGCAATCTGTTGCCGCCTTCGCGCGCGCCGGCGGTGGTCGACGATGTGCTCGCGCGTTATCCCGACAGCTACTGCATCGGCGATCTCGCCCTCGATCCGCTGCCGCCGCGTTATCTGCGTTTGCCGACCGAACTGCCGCGCGACGCCGGCGACGCGTTGACCGCGCAGGCCGCGGCCTTGCTCGCGATCGGCTTCACCTCCGGCAGCACCGGCCAGCCCAAGCCCAACGCCAAGACCTGGCAGGCCTTCCGCACCAGCACCGCGCAGAACCTGATCGCGCTGGGCGACTTGTTGCGCGCCGGCGAAGTCACTTATCTGGTCGCGACGGTGCCGCCGCAGCACATGTACGGCATGGAGATGTCGGTGTTGCTGCCCTTGCTCGGCCCGGTCGCGGTGCACGCAAATCGGCCGTTTTTCCCGGGCGATGTCGCACTTGCGCTCGGCGATGCGCCGACCCCGCCCTTGCTGGTGACCACGCCGGTGCATCTGCGCGCGCTGGTCGAATCCGGCGTCGAGCTGCCGCCGCTGGCCGGCATCGTCTCGGCGACCGCACCGCTGCCGGTCGAACTCGCGGTGGCGGCGGAAACGCGCTACGGCTGCGAAGTGCGCGAAGTGTTCGGCTCGACCGAGACCTGCGTGTTCGCCCGTCGCCGCACCGCGCGCGAGGCGGCGTGGACGCCGTTGCCGGGCGTGCGCGTATGTCCGCAACCCGACGGCACCGCGATCCACGCGCCGCATCTGTCCGAGCCGGTGGTCCTCGCCGATCTGATGGAAGTCGAGGCCGACGGGCGTTTCGTGCTGCGCGGGCGCAGCGCCGACTTGCTGGAGATCGCCGGCAAGCGCGCCTCGCTCGGCGACCTCACCCGCAAGCTGCTCGCGATCGAGGGCGTACTCGACGGCGCCATGTTCCAGCTCGATGCCGCCGACGCCTTCGGTGTGCGCCGCATCGCCGCTCTGGTGGTGGCGCCCGCGCTCGACGAAGCTTCGATCCTGCAGGCCCTGCGCCAGAGCATCGACCCGGTGTTCCTGCCGCGTCCGTTGCGCCGCGTCGACGCTTTGCCGCGCAACGAAACCGGAAAGCTGCCGCGCCACGCGGTCGAGGCGATGCTCCGCGACGCCGAGTGATCGCGCTGCAAGAGGCCTCGGCGCGAACGCGAAAACCGCCGCGGCTTCATGCCGGTTTCGCGCAGAATCGATGCGGACCATGCCGGATCGGTACCGACCATCGGCGAATCGCGACGTTCATCGGGAGAAGCGAAACGCAGCTGCCGTAGGCCTGTGAACCATACCCAGGCGCAATGTGCTTTTTGCCTTGTGGTACAGCGTTTTCTTCACATTCCTAAGCGCGGTTTCTGACGTCGTCGTCACGTGCGCCGATTCATGCTGCAGCTGCCCCCGAACGAGGGACAGCGATTCGCACCATGCGCATCGTGTCGCCTTGGGCTCATCAGAATCGCTAGGAGAACGCACATGCTCGGTATCATCATTTGGCTGGTAGTAGGCGGCATCATCGGTTGGATCGCCAGCATGATCATGAAGACCGATGGTCAGCAGGGTCTCTTCCTCAACATCATCGTCGGCATCGTCGGCGCGTTCCTCGGCGGTTGGCTGGGCGGCGTGCTCGGCATCGGCGCCGGTACTATCAACAGCGGTGCGTTCAGTCTGTCCGGATTGTTGCTGTCGCTGGTCGGCGCGATCGTTCTGCTCGCGATCGTGAACCTGTTCCGTCGCGGACGCGTGCGTTAAGCGCTACGCGTTGCCCCATAAAAAAGGCCCGGCATTGCCGGGCCTTTTTTATGGGGCGGGAATGGGGAATCGGGAATGGAGAATCGTGAGCAGCGCCGTCGAAGTGAATGCTTGCAACAGCACACAAGCTTCTTATGCTTTTCCCGATTCCCGATTCCCGATTCCCGATTCCCGATTCCCGATTCCCGATTCCCGATTCCCGATTCCCGATTCCCGATTCCCGATTCCCGATTCTCAAGCCAACTCCACCCAAGCCGGCGCGTGATCGCTCGGGCGGTCCCAGGTGCGCGGTTCGCGGTCGATGCCGGCAGCGATGCAGCGGGCGCGCAGCGAGTCGGAGATCAGGGTCAGGTCGATGCGCAGACCGAGGTTGCGGCGGAAGCCGGCCTGGCGGTAATCCCACCACGAGAACTGGCCTTCTTCCTGGTTGTGCAGGCGGTAGGCGTCGTGCAGGCCGAGCGCTTGCAGGCGTTGCAATGCTTCGCGTTCGGCGGTCGAGGTCAGGATGTGGTGCTCGTTCCACACCGCCGGGTCGTGGGTGTCGCGCGCTTCCGGTGCGATGTTGAAATCGCCGAGCACGATCAGGTCCGGATAGCGGGCGAGTTCGTTCTGCAGCCAGGCGTGCACGGCGTCGAGCCAGCGCAGCTTGTAGGCGTATTTGTCGGTGCCGACGTCCTGGCCGTTGACCACGTACAGATTGACGATGCGCAGGCCGGCGACGGTGGCGGCGATGACGCGCTTTTGCTCGTCGTCGAAACCGGGGATGCCGATCTGCACGTCGCTGGCGCTTTCGCGCGAGAGGATGGCGACGCCGTTGTAGGTCTTCTGCCCGGCGAACACGCTGCGGTAGCCGGCGCCGACCAGCGCGGTGTCCGGGAAGCGCGTGTCCTCGAGCTTGGTTTCCTGCAGCGCGACGATGTCGGGAGCGAACGTGCCGAGCCACTGTTCCAGATGCGGCAGGCGCACGTTGAGCGAGTTGACGTTCCAGCTGACGATTTTCATGGCGGCAAGTGTAGCCTCAGCGCCGCTCGCTGTCGGCCTCGGCGGTCTCGTTGGTGCCGGCGCGGCGGTCGTTCGCGCTCCCGCCGTCGGCAGTCTTTCCCGGTTGGGCCGAACCGTCGGGCGGGCACAGGGCGTGGTGGATGCGCGCGGCCGCGGCGATGCGTGCGGCCGAGTCCGCGCCCGTCGGCCGGCGTTCGGATTCGCTGAGTTCGTAGACCGCGCAGGGTTTGCGCGCGTGCTCGGAGCGGCGCGGGTCGGCGCCGGCCTTGCGCAGGGCTTCGACGAGTTCGGCCGGCACCGCCGGGTCCGGGCCGCGGTCGAGCAGTTCGGACAATTCATAGCTCAGGTGCGACAGCGCATCCGCGCCCTCGCTCTGTCCCGCGCTCAACATCGCCGCGAACTCAGGGTCGGCGGCGATCAGTTCCTGCAGCATCGGTTTGGAGCGCACCGCGCGCAGGGCGGGGTTGCGCTGTTCCTCGCTGAAGCCGAATCCGGCCTGCAGCCATGCGCGCAGGCCGGCGTCGTGCCAGCGCTTCAGTACGGTATCGGCGGGGTCGCGCGCGGCGCTGCACGTGCCGGTGTCGCCGCGGTAGTCGGACGCGAGCAGAGGGGTGCGCGCCGCATCGGGTTGCTCCAGGGTGCGCCGCCACAGGCCGGCCCAGGTCGGGAACAGCGCGGGCTCGTCGCGTTCGCTCAGGTAATGCAGTAAGACCAGCAGCGCCGCCTGTTTCTCCTGGCGCGGCCAGGCGCCGTCGACGACGGCCGCGGCGGCTTCGAGCAGGTCGGCGCTCGGCAAGGCCTCGCCATAGGCGTGATCGTCGAACCACAGCCACTGTTCGAAGGTGTAGGTGGCGCCGCCGCCTAGCGCACACAGCGCTTTCGGCGCGCTGAAGCCGTCGGGCAAGGCGGGCAGCGCTTTGCGGATGCGGGCGTGGTCGTGGCTGCGCACGGTCGCGACGAATTCGGCATAGCGCGCCTTCTTGTCCTCGAAGGCCTGGGTCCGGCGGGCATGGATCAGGTGCAGGCTGAGTGGCAGTGCGAGCACCGCGACGACCGCGCCGATCGTCACCCCGAGCAGGGCCTGGCCGATGCGTCGGCTCAGGCCGCCCCAGATCAACACCGGCAGGGGCACCAACAGGGCGACGACTGCACCGGTCAGGACGGCGTCGGAGTAATCCCAAAAATCGGCGGCTTCGGTGCCGCGGGTCAGCACTACCCAGACCAGCCAGGCGAAGGCGGCCAGCGGAAAGGCCGCCAGCGCGACCCAGAACACCGCGCGGCTGCGGCGGGGCGCCGGCGATGAGGGCGGCAGGTCGTTCGGTGCGGGAGGTACTGAGCCGGCCATGGCATGCGATCCGTGGTGGGCTCCGACCCGGCATGGGTCGGAGCGAGGCCGGCTATTTCGCCAGCCAGCGGATCATCGCATCGATCTTGCCGCGGTACGGCGGCTTAAGCAGGTCGCTCGCGGCGAGCCGGCGCTGGTGGAACACCGGCAGCAGCTTGCTGAAGGTGTCGAAGCCGTTGTGGCCGTGGATGGCGCCGATGCCGCTCGGGCCGATGCCGCCGAACGGCAGGTCGTGCGCGCCGAAATGCAGCAGGGTGTCGTTGACGGTGACGCCGCCGGCCAGGGTCTGGGCGAGGATGCGCTCGATCTGGGCGCGGTCGTGGCCGAACGGGTACAGCGCCAGCGGTCGGTCGAGCGCGTTGATGCGGGCGATGGCTTCGTCGAGCGTGCGGTAGGACAGCACCGGCAGGATCGGCCCGAAAATCTCGTGCTGCATGACCTGGGCGTCGGCGCCGGGCTCGATCACCAGCGCCGGCGGGAAGATGCGTTCGGCCACGCGCTGTTCGCGCGGCACGCTGTCGGCGAAGGGCTCGACCACGTCCAGGCCGCGTGCGCGGGCGTCGTCGAGATAACCCGACAGGCGCTGGTACTGGCTGGCGTTGATGATGCGGGTGTAGTCCTGCGGCGCGACCAGGTCGCCGTAGCGTTCTTTCAATTGCTTGAGCAGGGCCGCGACCAGTTCGTCGCGGCGTGCCGCGTCGACCAGCACGTAGTCGACGCCGATGCAGGTCTGGCCGGCGTTGAACCATTTGCCGCTGGCGATGCGCGCGGCGGCGCGTTCGATCGGGTAGTCGGCGCAGATCAGCGCCGGCGCCTTGCCGCCGAGTTCCAGGGTCACCGGGGTCAGGTTGGGCGCGGCCGCGGCCATGACCTTGCGCCCGACCGCGGTCGAGCCGGTGAACAGCAGATGGTCGAACGGCAGCGCCGAGAACGCCGCACCGATCTCGGGGCCGCCGAGCGCGACCGCGACGCGGTCCTCGGGGAATACCTCGGCCAGCAGGTCGCGCAGGAACTGGGCGGTGCGCGGGGTGTGTTCGGACGGCTTCAGATAGACGTGGTTGCCGGCGGCGATCGCCGACACCAGCGGCACCAGGGCCAGGTTCACCGGGTAATTCCACGGCGAGAGGATGCCGACCACGCCGACCGGTTCGGGACGGATCTCGGCGCGCGCCGGCCAGAAGCGCCAGCCGACCGCGGCCCGGCGCGGGCGCATCCAGCGGCGCAGATGGCTCAGGGCGTGATCGATCTCGGCCAGAGTGATCATCGCCTCCGAGAGCAGGTTCTCGTGGCTGGAGCGGTGGCCGAAATCGGCGCGGATCGCCGCGTCCATCGCCGCGCTGCGGGCGCGGAAGGCGTCGCGCAGCCGCAGCAGGTCGGCGCGGCGTTGCGCGTAGTCGGGCTTGCGCGCCTGCCAGGCGGTGCGCAGGCGCTCGCGGGTGGCGGCGAGTTCGGTCGGGGCGGTATCGGCGATCGTATCCATACGCCGCAGTCTAGTCGGGTTCGGGCGCTCAGCGTGCGGGCGGCAGGGGACAGCTGAGGGGGGCGAATCGGCCGAACACCGTCGCCCGGCATGCCGATCGCATCCGTTCGCCGTACCGCATGCGGCGGCTGCGTATCGTCGCTCGTCCAGCGGCGTTCGACATGCCCGCTTGCGCCTGGGGTCGCCCGCGAACGCCTACAATGCGCGCATGAGCCTACGTCCCTATCTCGACAAATTTCCCGTCCTCGGCGAGCGCGTCTACGTCGACCCGGCCGCGACCGTGATCGGCGAGGTCGACCTCGGCGACGACGTCTCGATCTGGCCCGGCTGCGTGGTCCGCGGCGACGTCAATTCGATCTCGATCGGCGCACGCACCAACGTTCAGGACGGCACCATCGTCCACGTCACCCACGAAGGCCCCTACACCCGTCCCGGCGGCCTGCCGACGGTCATCGCCAACGACGTCACCATCGGCCACGGCGCCATCGTCCATGCCTGCACGATCGACGAGTTCGCCCTGATCGGCATGGGCGCCAAGCTGCTCGACGGCGCGCGCGTGTCGCGCTACGGCTTCGTCGCCGCCGGCGCGGTGCTGTCGCCCGGCAAGATCGTCGGCGAAGGCGAGCTGTGGGTCGGCAATCCGGCCCGCCTCGCGCGCCGCCTCAGCGACCGCGAGATCGAACAGCTGCAATACAGCGCACAGCACTATGTGCGGCTCAAGGATCGCTACCTGGGCATGCTGTCGGGCTAGTCACGGCCGGGCTAGTCAGGGCCGATGGCCGCGTTTACAGTCGCGGCAGGGGAAAGCAGGACTCAGGGAGTCAGGGCTACATGGAAGAAACGCAGAATCCGTACGCCGCGCCGAATGCGCCGGCGCTGCCGAATGCCGAATGGCAACAAACCGTACGCGCCGACCGCGGCATGCGCCTGGTCGCCCGCTTGATCGACGGCGGCCTGTATCTGGTGTGTTTCCTGCCGATGTTCATCGCCGTCGCGATCGATCCGGAAAGCAAGGAACCCTCGGCGATCCAGATGGCCATGATGGGCCTGAGCTTCCTGCTCATGCTCGGCCTGTTCGTCTACAACCTCGTCCTGCTCAACGAGAGCGGCCAGACCCTCGGCAAACGCTGGATCGGCATCAAGATCGTGCGCACCGACGGCACCCCGGCGTCGCTCGGCCGCATCCTCGGCCTGCGCATGTTCGTGATCGCCCTGATCGAGGCGATTCCCTGCCTCGGCAGCGTCTTCGCCCTGGTCAACGTGCTGTGGATCTTCGGCGAAGACAGCCTGTGCCTGCATGACCTGATGGCGGATACGAAGGTCATCAACGCCTGATGCTCGACACGTACCGCCAGGTGGTGACGCCGGAGGGCGTGGCCTTGCACCTGCGCGCGGCCGGACCGGTACCGCGCGCGCTGGCCTGGATGATCGACCTGGCGTTGCGCGCGGTCATCTACGTGGCCCTGTTCCGCGCCCTGGTCGGCCTGTTCGGCGAGGCCGGCAACGCCATCCTGGGCTTGGCCGTGTTCGTGATGACCTGGTTCTATCAGGTGCTGTTCGAGGTGCTCATGCAGGGCCGCACGCCCGGCAAGTGGGCGCTCGGCCTGCGCGTGGTCGCCGCCGACGGCGCCCCTGTCGGCTGGATGGCGTCGTTCACCCGCAACCTGCTGCGCGTCGTCGATGCGCTGCCGGTCTGCTATGCGGTCGGCCTGATCACCAGCCTCATCGATCCCTGGGGCCGCCGCCTCGGCGACATGGTCGCCGGCACCCTGGTCGTGCATGCCGCGCGCCAGACCGACATCCGCGCCGCCGCGGTCAGCCCGCCGCTGGCGCCGTCGATGGTGTTGCTGCCGCACGAGCAGGCCGCGGTGGTCGCGTTCGCCGAGCGCGGCCCGAACCTGACCGCGGCGCGCCAGGCCGAACTCGCCGACCTGACCGAAGCGCTGACCCAGGCCCGCGGCGAAACCGCGGTGATGCGCCTGTACGGCATCGCCAACTGGTTGCTGGGGCGGCGATGAGGCAGGAGCATTTCGTCGCCCGTCATGAGGCCGAGTGGCGCGAACTCGAGCGCTGGCTGGAGATGCGCGCCTCGAGCGCACGCAACGCCCGCAGCCATCGCCGCGACTGGACCGGCCTGCGCGACGACAAGATTCCCGAGCGCCACCGTCGCCTGTGCCAGCAACTGGCCCTGGCGCGGCGGCGCGGCTACAGCGCGGTGGTCACCGACCGCCTGCAGCAACTCATGCAACGCGGCCACAGCGTGCTGTACCGGACCAAGCCGGTGCACTGGCGGCGTTCGGCCGAGTACTTATTGGCCGGTTTCCCGCGCCTGGTCCGCGCCGAGTGGCGCTGCATGCTGGCCGCGGCGCTGCTGTTCTGGCTGCCGCTGATCAGCATCTTCGTCGCCATCCAGGTGCGCCCGGAACTCGCCGCCGGCCTGTTCGACGCGCAGTCGCTGGTCCGCTTCGAGCAGATGTACGACCCGGCCCGGCCCGACAGCGCCCTGGGCCGCACCAACGAAGACGACCTGCAGATGTTCGCCCACTACATCGGCAACAACGTCGGCATCGGTTTCCAGACCTTCGCCAGCGGCCTGGTGGCCGGGCTCGGCACGGTGTTCGTGCTGATCTTCAACGGCGTGATGATCGGCGGCGTCGCCGGGCATCTGCAGGCGGTCGGCCACGGTGAACCCTTCTGGCGCTTCGTCGCCGGCCATTCGGCGCCCGAGCTCACCGCCATCGTCATTTCCGGCGGCGCCGGCCTGCGCTTGGGCCTGAGCCTGATCGCGCCCGGGCAGCGCCGGCGCATCGATTCGCTGATCCATGGCGGCCGCCGCGGCGCGTTGATCTGCATCGGCGTGTTCGCGATGCTGGTGTTCGCGGCGTTCGTCGAAGCGTTCTGGTCGTCGATCGGCAGCGTGCCGGCGGCGATCAAGTACGGCGTCGGCCTGGCGTTGTGGGTGTTGGTCGGCCTGTGGTTGCTGCGCGGCGGGCGTAACGCCGTCCACCGCGACGACGAAGACGCGGCATGAAGCTCGAAGCGCTGACGGTTTCGCTGCGCCCGCGCACTGCGTGGGAAGCCTGCGAGCTCGGCATGGCCCTGGTGCGCAGCCAGGCCGGCGCGATCTGGAAGCCGTGGCTGCTGGTGACCTTGCCGATCCTGGTGCTGCTCAATGCCGCCGGCTGGGCCCTCGACCTGTTGTGGTTGTCGGGCCTGCTGATGTGGTGGCTCAAGCCCTGGTTCGATCGCATCCCGCTGTTCGTGATTTCGCGCGCGGTGTTCGGCGAAACCCCGAGCACGCGCCAGACCGTGCGCGCGCAACTGCGCTGGGGCGCGCGCTGGTGGCTGCCGTATCTGACCTGGCGCCGGCTCAGCCCGGCCCGGCCCTTGTACCTGCCGGTGGACCTGCTGGAAGGCGGCGACGGCGCCGAGGCGCGCCAGCGCCGTTCCGCGCTCGGCGCGCCGGTGTACGGCGTGTGCGCGCTGCTGACCTTGGTCTGCGTGCATTTCGAGTTCGCGATCATCATCGGCAGCGTGCTCGGCGGCCTGATGTTCGTGCCGTTCGATTACCTGCCCGACACCTTCAAGTCGTTGATCGAAGCGATCGGAGTGGAGCCGCAATGGCTCAGCGCCTTGTTCAACGTGCTGGCCTGGGGCGCGGTCAGCGTGATCGAGCCGTTCTACGTCGGCGCCGGCTTCGGGCTGTATCTCAACCGCCGTACCCAGATCGAAGGCTGGGACATCGAGATCGTGTTCCGCCGCCTGCGCGCGCGCCTTACCGCCGCGGCTGCGCCGATGCTGCTGGTGCTGTGCGCGATGATCGGCTTCTCGCCGGACGCCGCCGCGCAAACGCCGCCTGCAGTCGAGACCAGTGTCGCCGCGAGCACGGACACGCAAACGGACGCGGGCGAGGACGTCGCTGCTGCCGCCGACAGCGAAGACGAGGAAGCGGAAGCCGAAGCGCCGGCCGAGGCGCCGATCCGCGATTACCTCGAAGACGGCAAGAAAGCGCGCCGCCTGCCGTCGACGCTCGGCGAGGTCTACCGCGACGGCCGCAGCGACGACCGCGGCCTGCGCGATGCGGTCGCCCGGGCGATGAAAGATCCGACCGTCGACCCCAAGCGCAAGCAGAGTGTCTGGAAAGCCAAGTCCGAGAGCACCAAGAAGAAATCCGAGAACAAGCGCGACCAAGCCATCAACGAGGGCCTGTTCAAGGGCCTCAGCGGCGGCGTGGCGGGATTCCTGCAAGTGCTGATGTGGGGCGTGGTGGCCTTGATCGTCGTCGCCCTGCTGCTGACCGCCTCGCGCTGGCTCGGCTGGTTCCGCGACGGCGGCATCGAAGAGGACGAGGCGCCCGGCGACGTGCGCAACGCGCCGTTGCCCGAACACGAGCCGCTGCCCGACGATATTCCGACCGCGATCCGCCGCCTGTGGCAGGCCGGCCGCCGTCGCGATGCGCTGGCCTTGATGTACCGCGCCGCGGTCGAATCGATGGCGCAACGCGCCGACATCGTATTGGTGCCGGGCGCGACCGAGGCCCAGTGCCTGCGCGCCTCGCGCAAGCTGGCCTCGGCCGAGGACCGCGAGGCCTTCGCGCGCGCGGTGCGCACCTGGCAGTACGCGGCCTATGCCGAGACCCTGCCGAGCGGCGACGACTTCGACGATCTGGTGGGCCAGCTGAGCCGGCGTTTCGGGTGGGCGGCATGAACCGCGCCGGCCTGAGCCTCGTCGGCGCCGGTGCGGCCCTGCTGATCGTGCTGGTGCTGATCGTCGGCGCGCTGTGGCGCCGCGACTACCACAAGGTCGAGGAAACCGTCGCCGCCGCGCGCAGCGGCGAGGCCGCGAGCAACCCGCTGTATGTGCTCAAGCTTGCCCTGCAACGCGACAAGGTCAAGGTCGAGGCGCGCCAGCGTCTGCAACTGTCGACCCATCCGCTGCAGACGCGCGACACGGTGCTGATCTACCGTGACCCGCGCACGCTGGCCGCCAGCGAAGCCGAGGCCCTGCTCGGCTGGGTCGAGCGCGGCGGCCATCTGATCGTGCGCACGCCGCCGCTGCAGGACCAGGTCGGCGATTCGCCGGTGCCGGTGCTCGATGCGCTCGGCATCACCCTGCTCGATGCCAGCGACGCCGCCGATCCGGAGTACCTGCGTAACGAATGCGTCGGCCTGTACGAGCGCGGCCTGGAGCCGCAGCAGGTGTTCTGCTCGGCGCGCCGTTTCTATTTTTACAACAGCGACGCCGACCCCGATTACGCCTGGGGCGGCGAGGACAGCGCCTACGTCTACGTGCGCTTGCCGCGCGGCAAGGGCCATGTCGACGTGCTCGCGGACCTGGATTTCCTGTCCAACCGCACCGGCACCGGCAACCCCTTGCTCGACAGCATCGGCATGGGCGACGACGAGATCGCCGCGCCGGCCAATGCCGCATTCGCGCGCCAGGTGCTGGCGCCGAACTACCGCGCCGGCACCGTGCACCTGATCTACGCCGCCGAAGTGCCGAAGCTGTGGAAGACCCTGCTGCGCGACAGCTGGATGGCCTGGTTGCCGCTGCTGCTGTGCCTGCTCGGCTGGCTGTGGCAACGCACCCAGCGCTTCGGTCCGCTGCGCCCGGCACCGGCGCTGGAGCGGCGTTCGCTGCTCGAACACATCGTCGCCAGCGGCGAGCACGTCTATCGCTACGGTTACGGCCCGCGCCTGTACGAATCGGCGCGCCGCGCCTTCATCGCCCGCCTGCGCCGCCGCGATCCCTACGCCGCCGCGCTCGACGGCGAGCCGCAGATCGCGTTGTTGATCGAGCGCTTCAAGGCCGATCCGGCGCCGATCGCCGCCAACGACATCCGCGACGCCCTCACTCCGCCGCCGGCACGCGACCACGCCGCGTTCCGCGCCCGCATCGCCACTTTGATCCGCATGAGAAACCGCTTATGAGCCTCGACGCCGCTCCGCTCGTCCCGATCACCGGCACCGCGCTGGCCGAACGCGCCGCCGCCGTGCGCGACGAAGTCGGCAAGGCCTTCATCGGCCAGGCCGACGTGCTCGACCAGATCCTGATTGCCCTGCTCGCCGGCGGCCACGCGCTGCTCGAAGGCGTGCCCGGGCTCGGCAAGACCCTGGTCGTGCGCGCGCTGTCCAAGGCACTGGACTGCGGCTATGCCCGCGTCCAGTTCACCCCCGACCTGATGCCCAGCGACATCAGCGGCCATGCGGTCTACGACCCCAAGACCGAGAGCTTCAACATCCGCCGCGGCCCGGTATTCACCAACCTGCTGCTCGCCGACGAAATCAACCGCGCCCCGGCCAAGACCCAGTCGGCGCTGCTGGAGGCGATGCAGGAACTGCAGGTGACGATCGAAGGCCACAGCTTCGAGTTGCCGCCGCCGTTCCTGACCCTGGCCACGCAGAACCCGGTCGAACAGGAAGGCACCTATCCCTTGCCGGAGGCGCAGCTCGATCGCTTCCTGCTGAAGATCCTGATCGGCTACCCGACCCGCGCCGACGAAAAGCGCATGGTCACCGCGGTCAGCCTGGGCCGCAGCGCGTCGGACTTCGATCTGTCGCAGGTGCGGCGCGTGCTCGGCCCGGAAGAGATCGTCGCCATGCAGCAGGGCACTGCCCTGGTGCGCGTCGACGAGACGGTGATCGACTACGTCGTGCGCATCGTCGGCACCACCCGCGACTGGGCCGGCATCGCCCTCGGCGCCGGTCCGCGCGGCAGTCTCGCCCTGGTGCGCGCGGCGCGCGCGCAAGCGGTGCTGTCGGGGCGCGATTTCGTCACCCCCGACGACGTGCGCGAGATCGCCAAGCCGGCCCTGCGCCATCGCATCGCGCTCGCGCCCGAGCTGCAGATCGAAGGCCAGTCGCCCGACGACGTGTTGCAGGCGCTGTTGGCCAAGGTCGAAGCGCCCCGGCAATGAGCCGCGCCGCGCCACCGCCGCTGCCAGTCACCGCCGCCAGCGCCGGCCTGACGGTGCCGCGCGACCGCGCCCTGCCGCGTCGCGGTTGGGCACGGCCGGCGCCGCGCTGGATCTGGCTGGCGCTGCCGTGGTCGGCGCTCGGCCTGGCCGCGAGCGTGGGTTGGGTGCAGGCCGCGGCCTGGCAGGTGGCGACCCTCGTCATCGTGCTGCTCGCGATCGTCGATCTGTTGCGTCTGCTGTACGCGCCGACGCCGCGGGCGAGGCGCAGCATGCACGACACCTGGGCGATCGGCGTCGAACGCCCGGTCACCCTCGAATTCGAGGCCGATCGCCGGCAACGCCTGGATGCCTTCGACTTGCATCCCGGCAACTGGAGCATGCGCAACCTGCCGCGCCGGATCGACCTGCGTCGCGGCGAGAGCGCCAGCTTCGAGTACGAACTGCGCCCCGGTATGCGCGGCGATTTCCAGTTCGACGGCGTGCAACTGCGCCTGCACTCGCCGTGGGGGCTGTGGTGGCAGTCGCGCATCGGCGGCGAGATCCAGCGCGTGCGCGTGTTCCCCAACTTCGCGCCGCTGGCCAAGTTCGCGATGTTCAGCGCCGAACAGGCCTCGCGCCTGGTCGGTGCGCACGTCAAGCGCCGTCGCGGCGAAGGCACCGACTTCCATCAGATGCGCGAATACCGCGTCGGCGACAGCCTGCGCCAGATCGACTGGAAAGCGACCGCGCGTGCGCGCCGGTTGATCTCGCGCGAGTACCAGGACGAGCGTAATCAACAACTGGTGCTGATGCTCGACACCGGTCGCCGCCTGATGGCGCGCGACGGCGAGCATTCGCATTTCGACCATGTGCTCGACGCGGCCCTGGTCGTGGCCTATCTGGCTTTGCGCCAGGGCGACGGCGTCGGCCTGCTGGCCAGCGGCGGCGAAAGCCGCTGGGTGCCGCCGCAGCGCGGTGTCGGCGCGATCGACAACCTGCTGCGCGCCAGCTACGCCCTGCAGCCGCAGCCGGTCGCGACCGACTTCCTCGCCGCGGCGACCGAACTGTCGTTGCGCCAACGCCGCCGTTCGTTGGTGATGCTGGTGACCAACCTGCGCGACGAGGACATGGACGACCTGCTCGCCGCCGTGCGCATGCTGCGTGGTCGCCATCTGGTCTGCGTCGCCAGCCTGCGCGAAGGCTCGCTGGATCAGGCGCTCGCCGAAGAAGTCGCCGACCTGCCCGGTGCGATCCGCGCCGGCGCCACCGCGCAATACCTCGAACACCGCGTCGCCGCCCACGAAGCCCTGCGCAACCACGGGGTGATGGTGCTGGACGTCAGCTGCGATCAGCTGGCGGCATCCTTGGTCGAGAAGTACCTGGCGGTGAAGCGCGACGGCTTGCTTTGAGAATCCGCGAGCTGCTTGATGCGCTCGGCTAAGGCGGATCAAGACAACGTCAGCAGCAACAGCAACGGCAAATCCCCCACGACCGCTACGCGCTCGTTCGCCCCCTTTTTCTAAGGGGGCAAAGGCAGGAGCGTCGCAGCAGGGCCGCAATCGCGACCCACACCTGCTGTTCCCCCACTTTGCAAAGGGGGGCTCTAACCGCCGCATCGCCGCGTTGGAAGCCCTCGCGGCGACGCCGCACGCTCACCCCGGTCGGGTCTGCGCTTCCAGCCAGTCCAACCACTGCATCGCCTGCCCGCGATCCTCGCCGCACATCTCGCGCGATGGCTGCAGCGAACCGCAGAACGCCGGCCGCTCCGGCTTGCCGAACAAACGACAGCGCAGTTCGTCGTCGAGTTGCACGCAGGGGATGCCGGCCGGTTTGCCGTGCGGCATGCCCGGGATCGGCGAGGTGATCGAAGGCGCGATGCAGCAGGCGCCGCAATGGCTGCGGCAGGCGAAGCTCATGGCGGCGCCGTGAACGGCTCGACCGCGCGTACCGCGTCCAAGGGAATCGGCGCGTACACGTGCGGGAAATAATCGCCGCTGCGTTCGCTCCAGTCGTAGCGCAGGGTCGTGCCGAGCGCGGCCGCGTCGATGCTCAGCACAAGCAAGGCGCCGCGCCCGCGTTGATGGCGTTCGATGACGCCGGCGAGTTGCGCCTGCGTCGCGCAATGCACGAAGCCTTCGCGCAGCCAGCCGTCCGGGGCATAGGCGCCGGTGGCCTGCGCCCGGTGCCAGTCGGCCGGCGCGGCGAAATGAAAGATCGTGTCGGGGCGGGGGCCGGGGTGGGCGCCGGCGAAGTCCGCTCGCGGCGTCGGCTTGTGCTCGCCGGGGCCGGAAACGGTCGCGGCGCCGTCGTCGGGCGCCGCGTCGCGGTCGATCGCCGTCATCGCCGGGTCAGTCGGCGGTGACCAGGGCGTCGGCGCGTTCGCGCAGCATCGCGTAGACCGGATCGGTGTCCGGGCGTTTGCGGTGCCAACGCTCGAAGCTCTCGGCGGCCTGTTCGACCAGCATGCCGAGCCCGTCGATGCGGTCGTGCGCGCCGGCGACCTTGGCCCAGGCCAGGAACGGAATCGCGACCTCGCCGTAGCTCAAGTCGACCGCGGCGGTACGCGGCGTCGCCAGACTCATCGGCAGGGTCGGCATGGCGTCGTCGCGCGCGGCCGAGGTGGCGTTGACGATCAGGTCGAAGTTGCCGAGCGTGGCGACGTCGGCGAGATAACGCGGATGCACGCGGCCGGGCATGCCGAGCGCGTCGGCCAGGGCGTCGACGCGTTCGCTGGTGCGGTTGACGATGTAGAGATCGCCGATGCCGGCATCCAGCAGGGCCGGGGCCACGCCGCGCGCGGCGCCGCCGGCGCCGATCAGCAAGGTGCGGCGCGAACGCAGGTCCAGGCCGTGGCGTTCGGTGAGGTCGCGGATCAGGCCGGTGCCGTCGGTGTTGTCGCCTTCCCAGCCGGTCGCACTGCGGATCAGGGTGTTGACCGCGCCGGCGCGTTGCGCGCGTTCGCTGAGGTGGCTGCAGATGCTCGCCGCTCGCGTCTTCAGCGGCAGGGTGATGTTGGCGCCGAGGCCGCCTTCGGCCGCGAACGCGGCGAGGGCGACGTCGAACTGCTCCGGCGCGGCGTCGATGGCGGTGTATTCCAGGGCGATGCCGAGTTGGCGCCCGAACGCGGCATGGATGCGCGGCGACAGCGAGTGCGCGACCGGATGACCGAAGACCGCATAGCGAAGGACAGGGCTGGACGAACTGGAATCGATCGACATGGACGCGCCTCGTTCTAGACTGGTGACCCTAGTTCGGGAGACGCACGATGCGGCACGCCAGGGTCCGGTTCGGCCTCAGTCTACTCCTCGCCTGCGGGCTCGCCAGCACGGTTCAGGCGGCCCTGTCCGAATTCGGCATAGAAGGCATGGGAGTTGTTTCAACCGTGCACAGTGAGGTGCGCGCGGCCGTGTCTCCCGACGGACGGCGCATCGTCTGGGGCAGCACCGACCGCAGCGGCGGCGCCGGCGGCTGGGACCTGTGGCAGGCCAGTCTGATCGATGGCCGCTGGCAGGACGCGAAGCCGTTGCCGCTGAACGCCAAGGCCAACGATTTCGACCCTGCCTTCAGTGCCGACGGGCGCTGGCTGTACTTCTTTTCCAACCGCCCCGGCGGCCACGGCGGCGACGATCTCTATCGCGCCGCGGTGCGCGACGACGGCGGCTATGGCCCGGTAGAAAACCTGGGCCGCGGCGTCAACGGCCGCGGCGACGAATGGGCGCCGACGCCGAGCCGCGACGGCCGTCATCTCTTGTTCGCCAGCGACGGCTTCGGCGGCAGCGGCCGTCACGATTTGTTCGTCGCCCACTGGAACGGCCAGGCCTTCGTCGACCCCAAGCCGGTGCCCGGCGTGAACAGCGCCGACGACGAATTCGATGCCGCCTGGCTCGGCGACGGCAAGACCCTCGTGTTCGCGCGTTCCAGGGACGTGGAGAAACTGCCCATCCGTTTGTATGTCGCCCACTGCGACGGCGCGCGCTATGCGCAGGCCGCGCCGCTCGCGCTGTCGTTCAATACCGAAGAGGCCCACACGCTCGGCCCGGCGACCGACTGGAACAAGCCCGGCGAACTGTTGGTCACCGGCTCGGCGAAAGCGCCGCGCGCGGGCAAGATGGATCTGTACCGGATGAAGGCGCCGGCGGCGATGGGCCAGGACGGTTGCGTCGCGAGCGCGGCGCGCTGATCGGCATGCGCACTGCGAGCGCCGCGATGGCGACGCCGTGCGAAACGCAGCAGGCGGCGTCGCGCCGATGCTGCGTTTGCCTGCGCGGTGTCGAGCGAGGCCTCAGCGGGCCTCGCGCATCCACTGCGCCGCATCGAGCGCGAAGTAGGTCAGCACGCCGTCGGCGCCGGCGCGCTTGATCGAGGTCAGCGCTTCCATCACGCAGCCGTGTTCGTCGAGCCAGCCGTTCTGGATCGCCGCGCGCAGCATCGCGTACTCGCCGCTGACCTGGTAGACGAAGGTCGGCACGCCGAATTCGTCCTTCACCCGGCGCACGATGTCGAGGTAGGGCATGCCCGGCTTGACCATGACCATGTCGGCGCCTTCGTCGAGATCGAGCGAGACTTCGCGCAGCGCCTCGTCGCTGTTGGCCGGGTCCATCTGGTAGGTGTATTTGTTGCCCTTGCCGAGCGCGCCGGCCGAGCCGACCGCATCGCGGAACGGGCCGTAGAAGCTCGACGCGTACTTGGCGCTGTAGGCGAGGATGCGGGTGTGGATGTGGCCGTCGAGCTCGAGCGCGTTGCGGATCTGGCCGATGCGGCCGTCCATCATGTCGCTGGGCGCGACCACGTCGGCGCCGGCGGCGGCGTGCGACAGCGCCTGCTTGACCAGGGCTTCGACGGTCTCGTCGTTCATGACGTAGCCGCTGTCGTCGACCAGGCCGTCCTGGCCGTGGCTGGTGTAGGGGTCGAGGGCGACGTCGGTGATCACGCCGAGTTCGGGGAAGCGCTGCTTGAGCGCACGGATCGCGCGTTGGCACAGGCCGTCTTCGTCCCAGGCGGCGACCGCGTCGAGCGACTTGGCCTCCGGCGCGGTGACCGGGAACAGCGCGAGCGCGGGCACACGCAGCTCGCTGGCGCGTTCGGCGACGCGCAGCAGTTCGTCGATCGACAGACGTTCGATGCCGGGCATCGAGCCGACCGGCGCGCGGCCGTCGAGTTCGTGGACGAACACCGGATAGATCAGGTCGTCGGCGGTGAGGACGGTCTCGCGCATCAGGCGTCGCGAGAATTCGTCGCGGCGCATCCGCCGCGGGCGCGAATAGGGATAGGTCATGGGCGCTAGTTTACCCCCGGCGGTCGCGGCGACCTGCGACCGGCGGTCGCGCCCGGAGGCGGACGCTGCGTTCTGCCAACCGCAGAGATGTTTGGAGGCGCGCGTGCCGAAGCCAGGGAGCCCGGCCGGGTTTGCCTGTTCGGGCCGAATATACGCACTCAGCCCTGGGGCTTGGGAGGCTGGCGCTGGCGGCCGCATGCTTGGGCGGCAACTCGCGTCGCCCGCCGGCTGCGGCTCAGTCCGAATACACCCGATACCGCAGCGGGCGCACGTGCACGGTGCTGCCGGGGGCCGGGGTGACCGCGTCCGGGGTCGCCACCAGGTCGAGTTCCAATGGCCGCACCTGGCCTTCGACCAACAATTCCAGGGTGATGCGTTCGGCCAGGCGGTGCGCGGACAGCACCCGGGCCGGCAGGCCTTCGCCGTCGGCGACCAGGGCCATGTCGTGCGGGCGCACGTACAAACGCGCGCGGCTGCGGCTGTGGCTGTCGACCGGCAGGCGCAGGGCGTGGCCGTTGACCGAGAGCTGACCGCCTTCGGTCTGGCCTTCGATGACGTTGGCGCGGCCGATGAAGTCGAACACGTAGGCCGAGGCCGGCGCGCTGTAGATCTCGTCCGGGGTGCCGACCTGTTCGATACGGCCGTCCTTGAGCACGACCACGCGGTCGGCCAGCTCCAGCGCTTCTTCCTGGTCGTGGGTGACGAACAAGGTGGTCTGTCCGGTCTGGTCGTGCAGGCGCCGCAACCAGCGGCGCAGTTCGATGCGGACCTTGGCGTCGAGCGCGCCGAAGGGTTCGTCGAGCAGCAACACGGTCGGGTCGATCGCGAGCGCGCGGGCCAGGGCGACGCGCTGCTTCTGCCCGCCCGACAGCTGTTCCGGATAGCGCGCGCCGAGTTCCGGCAACTGGATCAGGTTCAACAACTCCTGCACGCGCTGGGCGATGGTGGCCTTGTCGGGCCGGCGCGCACGCGGCCGGCTGCGCAGTCCGAAGGCGATGTTCTCGGCCACGCTCATGTGCTTGAACAAGGCGTAGTGTTGGAACACGAAGCCGACGTTGCGCTCGCGCAGGCTCAGCCGGGTCGCGTCCTGGTCGCCGAACAGCAGGCGGCCCGAATCGGGTTGCAGCAGGCCGGCGATCACCCGCAGCAAGGTGGTTTTGCCCGAGCCCGAAGGCCCCAGCAAGGCGACCAGTTCGCCCGAGGCGACGTCGAGGTCGACCGAGTCGAGCGCGGCGACGGTCGCGTAGCGCTTGGCGATGGCTTGAATGTGCAGATCCATGTCGGGCGATTACCTGTGAATCAATGTCGGCGATGCGAACGCGCGAGCGCGTCGCCGTGACGTGCCTCGAGCCAGATCTTGAACACCAGCGTGACCAGGGCCAGGCCGGCGAGCAGCGAGGCGACGGCGAACGCGGCCGCGGCTTCGCCGCCGAGTTGTTTGTACAACACCTCGACGTGCAGCGAGAGCGTGTTGGTCTTGCCCATGATGTTGCCCGACACCACCGTGACCGCGCCGAATTCGCCCATCGCGCGCGCGCTGCACAACAGCACGCCGTACAACAGGCCCCACTTGATGTTCGGCAGGGTCACGCGGAAGAACATGGTCCAGGCGCTGGCGCCGAGCGAGCGGGCGGCGAGTTCTTCGTCGCTGCCCTGTTGCTCCATCAGCGGGATCAGTTCGCGCACCACGAACGGGAAGGTCACGAACATGGTCGCCAGGACGATGCCGGGCGTGGCGAACAGGATCTTGATGTCGTACTGGTTGAGCAGGTCGGCGAAGTAGCCGTGGGTGGGGCTGAACAACAGCACCAGGCACAGGCCGGCGACCACCGGCGACACCGCGAACGGCAGGTCGATCAAGGCCAGCAGGGTGCGCTTGCCGCGGAATTCGAAACGGGTCAGCGCCCAGGCCATGAACACGCCGCAGATCGCGTTGACCGGCACCACCACCGCCGCGGTCAGCAGGGTCAGGCGCAGCGCCGACAAGGTGTGCGGTTCGGTCACCGCGGCGATCCAGACCTTGAGGCCGCTGCCGAACGCGGCGCCGAGCAGCATCAGCAGCGGCAGCACCAGCACCAGGGCCATGATCGCCACGGCGAGCGTGATCAGAGTCCAGCGCACCCAGGCCGGTTCCTGCAATTGGTCGCGCGCGTCAGCCATCGCGGCGGCTCCCGTGTGCGAACAGGGCCGAGGCGGCGTTGATCGCGACCAGGCAGGCGAAGGACATCAGCAACAGCAAGGTCGCCAACACGATCGCCGCGGTCACGCCGCCTTCTTCTTCCAGGCGGATGGTGATCAACAAGGGCGCGATCTCGGTCTTCATCGGCAGGTTGCCGGCGATGAAGATCACCGAACCGAACTCGCCGAGGCCGCGCGCGAACGCGAGCGAGAAACCGGTCAGCAGCGCCGGCAGCAGTTCGGGCAGGATCACCCGCCGCAAGGTGGTCAGGCGCGAGGCGCCGAGCGAGGCGGCGGCCTCTTCCTGCTCGCGGCCCAGCGCTTCGAGCACCGGCTGTACGGTGCGCACCGCGAACGGCAGGCCGATGAAGATCAGGGCGATGACGATGCCGGTGGTGTTGTTGACCAGCTTGATGCCGAGCGGCTGCAGCAACTGGCCGACCCAGCCGTTCTCGTCGTAGATCGCCGCCAGGGTGATACCGGCGACCGCGGTCGGCAGGGCGAACGGCAGGTCGACCAGGGCGTCGAGCAGGCGCCGGCCGCTGAAACGGTAGCGTTCCAGCACCCAGGCGATCAGAGCGCCGCCGAGCAGCGAGCACACTGCAGCGACGAAGGCGGTGGCGAAACTGACCTTGAGCGAGGCGATCACCCGCGGATCGCCGATCGCGCGCAGCCAGCCGGCCAGCCCCAATCCGCCCGAACGCAGGATCAGCGCCGCCAGCGGCAACAGCACGACCAGGCCGAGCCAGGTCAGGCCCAAGCCCAGGCCGAGCCCGAAACCGGGCAACGGCCGGCGCCAGCGAACGGCGGAAGTCGGTAGGGGCAGGGCGTGCTCGCTCATGTGGCGTGGGCGGCCGTCTGGATAGGGACAGAGAGGTGGGACGCTATCCCAGCGGCCAGCGCCTAGGGAAATGCGCGTTGGTTGTTTCGAGGTGCGAGATGGCGATATGGGCAGGATGGGGCGGCCCGGATTCGCGGCGGGTGAAGCCGCGCAGGCCTTGCGCGGCGGCGACCGGCCGGCCGGATCGGGCCGGCGCGGAGGCCGGCCCGCCGTGATCGCCGGAGCGCCTGGCGCTCAGCCCCAGTCGATGACGCCGCCGCGGCTGCGGCCCAGCAGGCCGTGGCCCCGGTCGATGGCGTGGACGATGGCGGCCACCTGCGCCGGCTGCCGGCTGACGAAATAATGCCCGCCGTCGGCCAGGACGATGGCGTGGACCCGCTCCGAGCAGGCCCGCCAACGCCGGTACTTGCGGCGATGGCCGCGGGTCAGGGGGTCGTCCTCGCTGTTGATGTTGAACAGCGGGGCCTGGATCCGCGGTGGCGGCCGGCCTTTGAGGTGGGCCGCGGCCAGGCGGGCGTCCTGGCGGAAGCCGGCGCTGAGGCGTTGCAGTGCGTCCTCGTGCAGGCCCTCGGTCGACCCGCCCCAGGCCCGGATCAGTTCGCGCAGTTGCGCATCGCTGGTGGACTTCCAAGGGTCGCGCCCGAGCAGCCATCGCGACAGCCTCGACAGCGGCAGCACCCCGCCGACGCAGACGAACTTCAGCGGCCGCCCGGCCGCTTCCAGGCGGCGGGCGATTTCCAGCGCCAGCACGCTGCCGACGCAGTGGCCGTACAGGCCGATCTCGCCGTCGGTCTTCGCCAGCAGGCGTTCGACGCAGAGCGCGGCCAGCGCATCGAGGTCGCGCAGTCCGGCCCCGGCCTCGTCGGCATCGCGGCCCGGCATCGCCACCGCATACACGCTGATGCGCGGGTCCAATGCGGCCAGGTGCTCGGCGAGCGGTCGGAACATCGTCGCCGAGGCGCCGGCATAGGGCACGCACAGCAGCGTCAGTTCGCTGCGGGCGCGGCTCGCCAACAACTGCGGCACCGGGTCGTAGGCCGCGGCCTGTCCGGCTTGCAGCGACTGCGCCAGCGCCGCGATCGTCGGCTGCGCATAGAAGGCCAGCAACGATAGCGACTGGCCGTCGAAGGCCTCGGCGACGCGCGCGACCAGGTTGATCGCCTTGAGCGAATGGCCGCCGAGTTCGAAGAAGTGATCGTGGCGGCCGACCCGGTCGAGCTTGAGCAGTTCGCACCAGATGCCGGCGAGCGTGGTCTCGACTTCGCCGCGCGGCGCTTCGTAGCGGCGGGTCGCGACCGCATCCAGGTCCGGGGCCGGCAAGGCCTTGCGGTCGAGCTTGCCGTTGGCGGTCAGCGGCCACTGCGGCAGGTGCACATAGGCCGCCGGCAGCATGTGCTCGGGCAAGCGCGCCTGCAGCCGCGCGCGCAAGGTTTCGGCCGGCAGCGACGGGCCGGTGTAATAGGCGATCAGGCGTTTCTCGGCGGGACCATCGACAGCAGGACCGTCCTCAACGAGCGCGCCGGGGCCGTCGTCGCGCGCGACGACCAGCGCCTGCTCGATGCCTGCGACTTGCTGCAAGGCCGCCTCGATCTCGCCCAGCTCGATGCGGAAGCCGCGGATCTTGACCTGATCGTCGTTGCGGCCGAGGTATTCGAGGCTGCCGTCGGGCAACCAGCGGCCCAGGTCGCCGGTCTTGTACATGCGCGCGTGCGCCGCCTGCGGCCAAAACGGATCGTCGAGAAAACGTTCCGCGGTCAGCGCCGGGCGATGCAGATAACCGCGCGCGACGCCGGCGCCGGCCACGTAGAGTTCGCCGATCGCGCCGATCGGCAGCGGTTGGCGCTGCGCGTCGAGCACGTAGACGCGCAGGTCGGCGAGGGCGCGCCCGATCGGGCTGGCGCCGGTGCGCTCGGCGTCGGCTGCGCTCAGGGCGCGATAGGTCACGTGCACCGTGGTCTCGGTGATGCCGTACATGTTGACCAACTGGGTGCGTGCGTTGTCGGCGCGCCGGTACCAGGGGGCGAGCAGGTTCGTCTGCAGCGCTTCGCCGCCGAAGATCACCACCCGCAAGCGGTGCTGGCTGCGGCTCTGCGCGGCGATCAGGTGACGGAACGCGGTCGGGGTCTGGTTGAGCACGGTCACGCCTTCGCGGCACAGCAATTCGTAGAACTCTTGCGGCGAACGGCTGGTCGCTCGCGACACCAGCAGCAGCCGCCCGCCGTGCAGCAAGGCGCCCCACAGCTCCCAGACCGAGAAATCGAAGGCGAAGGAATGGAACAGCACGCCGACGTCGTCGGCGCCGAACCGGAACTGCGCCGCGGTCGCGGCGAACAGGCGCGCGACCTGGCGGTGTTCGACCATCACGCCCTTGGCCTGCCCGGTCGAGCCCGAGGTGTAGATCACATAGGCCAGATGTTGGGGCCCGAGCGCGGGCAACTGCGGGTCGTGCGTCGGCAGGTCGGCGAAGGCCTCGGCGCTCAGTTCGAGCAGCGGTACCGAGGCCGCGCCCAGCGTCTCGTGCATCTGCGACGGCGCCAGCACCGCCACCGGTGCGCTGTCGTCGAGCAGATAGCGCAGTCGTTCGGCCGGATAGGCCGGGTCCAAGGGCACATAGCCGGCGCCGGCCTTGAGGATGCCGAGCACGCCGATCACCAACTCCGGCCCGCGCTCGGCGCACAGGCCGACGCGGTCGTCGGGCGCGATGCCGAGTGCGAGCAGGCGATGGGCGACCCGGTTGGCGCGGGCGTTGAGTTCGGCGTAGGTCAGCGTGGCGCCTTCGTAGCTCAGCGCGACCGCGTCCGGGCTGCGCGCGGCCTGCGCCTCGAAACGGCGATGCAGGCAGTCGTCTTCAGCGGCGTCCATCTGCGGCGTGTTGAAGGCGACCAGGACTTGCTCGCGCTGTTGCGGCGGCAAGATTTCGAGACCGAGCACCGGCGTGTGCGGCGCGTGTTCGAGCGCGTCGACCAGGGATTCGAGCGACTGGCGCAGGCAGGCGCAAACGCGCGCGGCATCGATGCCGGCACGGGTGCGCACGCCGAGGGCGAAGCCCGTACCCAGGTCGTCGACCGCCACGGTCAGCGGATAGTGGGTGCGTTCGCCCGCGGCCGAGTCCAGGGCCTCGATGCCGGGCCAGGCGGCGTCGGCGGTCGGCGCGCTGTGGCGGTAGTTGAGCAGGCTGTTGAACAGCGGCCGCGGCGCGGCGACGCCGCTGCAGGCCTGCGCCAGCACCAGCGGCGCGTGTTCGTGTTCCAACAACGCGGCGAGGCCTGCGTGGATGGCCTGCACCGCTGCACGGACGTCTGCGGTCAGTGCGACGCGCAAAGGCAAAGTGTTGATGAACATGCCCAGGGCGCGATCGGAGTGCGCGGCGCCATGCAAACGGCCGAACAGCACCGTGCCGAACACCACGTCGTCGCGTCCGCTCAACCGTCCCAACACCTGCGCCCAGGCCAGGTGCAGCAGGCTCGCCACGCTGACCCCGAGTTGCCGTGCCTGTGCGCGCAGGCGCTGATCGAGTTCGCTGTCTAATTCCTCGTGGGCTTCGTCGTCGCCCGTTGTGGCGTCGTACGCGCCGGGTTTGTCGTGGCTCTTGGCCGGCGATCCGTCGACGTCGAACGCGAGGGTTGGTTCGTCGACATCGCCGAGCAGGTCGCGGAAGAAGGCTGCGTGCGCAACCTCGCCTTGGGCGAGGGTCGCCTGCACCACGTAGTCGCGGTACGGCACCGGCGCGGGCAGGCTCGCCATCTCGCCGTGCAGGAAAGCCTGCATCTCGCGTTGCACCACCTCGAGCGCGGTGTGGTCCAGGGCCATGTGATGAAACTGCAGCGCGCCGACCCAACGGCCGTCGGCGCCGTCGTGTGCGCAACTCAAGCGCAGCAGCGGCGCGCGACGCACGTCGAGCCGACGCGTACGCGGATCGACCTGGGCTTGCAACTGCGCGGCGACAGCGCCGGCCCTCGGGTCCAGGGCGATCTCCTCGATCGGCAGCTGCGCGCGTCGCCACACCACCTGCACCGGTTCGGCCAGGCCCTCCCAGGCCATCGCGGTCCTGAGGATGTCGTGGCGGTCGATCACCGCCTGCAAGGCGTCGCGGAACGCGTCGAGGCGGGCGCGGCTGTCGAAGCGGAACAGCGCTTGCAGCAGATAAGGGTCGCCGGCCTGGGCGGTGCGGTGGTGGTACAGCAGTCCCTCCTGCAACGGCGCGAGCGGGTAGATGTCCTGGACGTTGCCGGCGCCGCCGGGCACCTCGGCGATCAACCGGTCGATCGTGGCCTGGCTCAGATTCGCCAGGGGCAACATCGACGGGGTGATCGCGGTGCAATCGGCGGGGATCGCGTACGTGGGCACTTCGGGCTGCGCGCGATGCTCGATTGCCGCGGTTACCACCGTGGCGGCGAAGGCGGCCAGGGTCGGCTGAGCGAACAGCAGGCGCACGCGCGCGATCAGCCCGGCCTGGCGCATGCGTTCGATCAAGCGCACCGCCAACAGCGAGTGCCCGCCGAGCTCGAAGAAGTGATCGTGGCGGCCGACCCGCGGCAGGCTCAGCAATTCCTGCCACAGCGCCGCGACGGTTCGTTCGACCTCGCCGCGCGGCGCTGCGTAGTGTTCGGCCGCGGCCGCATCGAGCCCGGGCGCCGGCAAGGCGCGGCGGTCGAGCTTGCCGTTCGGCGTCAGCGGCCAGCGTTCGAGGACGACGAAGGCCGCCGGCAGCATGTGCTCGGGCAGGCGCAACGCGAGCCGGCGCCGCAGCGCCGCGGTGTCGACGTTCGCAGCAACGAGATACGCGACCAGGCGCGGCTGATCGTGCGGGCCTTCGCGTGCGACGACGGTGTTGTGCGGGAAACCGGCCTCGGCCAGTGCGGCCTCGATCTCGCCGGGTTCGATGCGGAAGCCGCGCAGCTTGAGCTGGCGATCGGCGCGGCCGAGGAATTCGAGCTGGCCGTCGCGCCGCCAGCGCGCCAGATCGCCGGAGCGGTACATGCGTTCGCCGGGCGCATCGGGGTCGGCGACGAAGCGCTCGGCGCTCAGGCCGGGGCGATCGAGGTACCCGCGCGCCAGCCCCGGGCCGCCGATGTAGAGCTCGCCGGGCACGCCGACCGGCACCGCCCGCAGGCGCGCATCCAATACATGCAAGCGGCTGCCGCGCACCGCGTGCCCGATCGGCAAGCGGTGCTGCGATGCCACGGCGTCGCTCGCCAGTGGCGCGGTCATGCTCGTGCAGATCGTGGTCTCGGTCGGGCCGTAGGCATTGATCAAGCCGCGGCCTTGCGCCCAGGCATGGGCCAGCGCGGGTGCACAGGCATCGCCGCCGACGATCAGGCGACGGCAGTCCGGCAGGTCGTCCGGGTTCAACAGCGACAACACCGCCGGCGGCAACAGCGCATGGGTGATGCGATGCGCGCGCATCGTTGCGGTCAGGGCCGGGCCGGGCAGCAGGCGCTCGGACTCGGCCATCACCAGTGCGGCGCCGGACAACAGCGCCATGCAGAGCTCCCAGAACGCGGCATCGAAACTCAGCGAGGCGAACTGCAGCACGCGCGCATCGGCGCCGATGGCGAGCGGTTCGACACCGCTTTCGATCAGGTTGGCGATGCCGGCGTGAGCGACGACCACGCCCTTGGGCCGGCCGCTGGAGCCGGAGGTGTAGATGACATAGGCCGGGTGCTGCACCCGCAGCGCGCTCGTGCGTTCGCGATCGCTCGGGTTGTGCAGCGGGCTGTCGTCGATCGCGGCGAGGTTGGCCTCGTCGTCGAGGCCGAACCAGGCCGCCTCGGCCAGTGCCGGCAAGCGGGCGCGGCCGGCGCGGTCGCCGATGCTCAGGCGCGGGCTGGCGTCGTCGAGCATGTAAGCGAGGCGATCGAGCGGATACTCCGGGTCCAGCGGCACGAAGGCGGCGCCGGCCTTGAGCACGCCGAGCACCGCGACGATGGCGTGCGGCGAGCGCGGCAACACCAGCGCGACCCGGTCTTCCGGGCCGATGCCTCGGCCGATCAGGGTATGGGCGAGGCGATTGGCGCGGCGATTGAGTTCGGCGTAGCTCAGCACGCTGTCGCCGAACACCAGGGCCGACGCGGTCGGCGTGAGGGCGACCTGGCGCTCGAAGGCCGCGCTCACGGTGATGGGCTCGACAGCCTCGTCGCCGCGGCCGCTTGCGAGCAGCCGCTGCCGTTCGTCTTCCCCGAGCAGGGCGATGCCGCCGATCGGTCGGCTCGGGTCGATCGCGACCGCGCGCAGCAGGCGTTGCAGTCGTTCGGCGATGTCGCGTGCTGTGGCGTCGTCGAACAGATCGGTGGCGTACTCGATGCTGCCGTCGAGTCCGTCGGGGCGGCCGTCGCGGCCGCGGCATTCGCTGAAGCCGACGCTGAGCTCGAACTTGGCGATGTCGAGGTCGAAGGCCTGGGTGCGCAGGCTCAGGCCGGGCAATACCAGTTCGGCATCGGCGCCGATGCCGTTCTGCAGGCTCAGTATCACCTGGAACAAGGGGTGATGCGACAGCGAGCGCGCCGGGTTCAAGGCCTCGACCAGATGCTCGAACGGCAGGTCTTGATGCTCGTAGGCGGCGAGGTCGACGCGGCGCACGCGGTCGAGCAGTTCCTCGAAGCTCGGGTCGCCGGCGGTGTCGCTGCGCAGCACCAGGGTGTTGACGAACAGGCCGATCAAACCGTCGAGGGCCGGATCGACGCGGCCGGCGATCGGCGTACCGATGGCGAAGTCGTCGCCGGCGCCGAGCCGGCTCAGGGTCGCGGCCAGGGCCGCGTGCAGGGCCATGAACAAGGTGGCGTTGCGGCCTTGCGCCAGCGCGAGCAGGCGCGCGTGAGTGTCGGCGTCGACGGCGAACGACAGGCGCCGGCCGCGATGGCTCGCCGCCGGCGGGTGCGGCCGGTCCTGCGGCAGCGCGATGCGCTCCGGCAGGCCGGCGAGGGCTTCGCGCCAGTAGCCGATCTGTCGGGCGATCGTGCTGTCCGGGTGGCGCTCGTCGCCGAGCCATTGCCGTTGCCAGAGGGTGTAGTCGGCGTACTGCACCGGCAGCGGTATCCATGCCGGCGGCTGGCCTCGCAACCGCGACGCGTAGGCGCTGGCGAGGTCGCGCGCCAGCGGCGCCAGCGAGGCGCCGTCGCCGGCGATGTGGTGCAGCAACAGCAGCAGGGCGTGCCGTTGCGGGCCGAGCCGGAACAACTGCGCGCGCAGCGGCAGCTCCCGGCTCAGATCGAAGGCATGGGCGACCGCGGCATTGAGCGCCGCCGGCAAGTCGGACTCGTCGAGTTCGACCGTCGCCAGACGCAACTCGGCGCGATCGAGCACGCACTGCTGTGGCGTATCGGTCAGCGGGACGATGCTGCGCAGGCTTTCGTGGCGGGCGATCAGATCGTTGAGGGCGCGTTCGAGTGCGTCCGCATCGAGCTCGCCCTGCAGATGCAAGGCCAGCGGAATGTTGTAAGTGGCGCTGGGGCCTTGCAGTTGGTGCAGGAACCACAGGCGCTGCTGGGCGAACGATAGCGGCAAGGTCGCCGGCCGCTCCTGCCGTCGCAGCGGCGGGCGCGTGCGTGCGCCGCTTGCGAGGCGCTGGGCCAGGGCCTCGACCGTCGGCGCCTCGAACAGGCTGCGCAGTGCGACTTCGCTGCCGAGCTCGGCGCGGATCCGGCCGAGCAGACGCGTGGCCAGCAGGGAATGCCCGCCGAGGGCGAAGAAGTCGTCGTCGATGCCGACGCGTCGCACGCCGAGGACTTCGGCGAACAGCCTGCACAGAGTCTGCTCGCCCGGGTTGCGCGGGCCGCGGCCGCCGGCCGCAGCGGCATCGGGCGATGGCAGGGCGCCGCGGTCGAGCTTGCCGTTCGCGGTCAAGGGCAGGCGATCGAGCACCACGAAGGCGACCGGCAGCATGTACTCGGGCAGTTGCGTGGCGAGTGCGCGGCGCAGGCGTTCCAGTCGGTCGCGGTCGAGCCGTTCGCGGTCGCCGACCAGATAGGCGACCAGTCGCTTCTGCCCCGGGCGGTCTTCGCGGGCGACCACGAGATTGTGCGGCCAACCGGCGCGAGCGAGCGCGGCCTTGATCTCGCCGAGTTCGATGCGGAAGCCGCGGATCTTCACCTGTTGATCGATGCGGCCGACGAACTCGATGCGGCCGTCGCGCCAGCGCACGCGGTCGCCGGAGCGGTACATGCGCTGGCCTATTTCAAAGGGGTTGGCGACGAAACGCTCGGCGCTCAAGGCCGGGCGCTGCAGATAGCCGCGCGCCAAACCGGCGCCGGCGATGTACAGCTCGCCGGGCACGCCGGCCGGCACCGGTTGCAGTGCCTCGTCGAGCACGTAGGCCTGCATGTTGTCGAGCGGCGTGCCGATCGGGACGTTGTGGGTGTGTTCGTCCAAAGCCGCGATCGCGCCGCTCACAGCGAAGGTGGTGGTCTCGGTGGGGCCATAGCAGTGCACCAGGTGCAGATGCGGGTGCCGTGCCTGCAGGCGCCGAACGGTATCGGCCGACAGCACTTCGCCGCCGGTCCAGACCTGCGCCAGGCCGGCGAACAATTCGGGCGCGGACTCGGCGAGCTCGTGGAACAGGCCGGTGGTCAGCCACAGGGTCGACAGGCGATGGCGGGCGATGAGGCGGCGGAAATCGAGCGCATCGAGCGCAGCGGCCGGCGCGACCACGAGGCGCCCGCCGTTCAACAGCGGCACCCACAGCTCGTAGGTCGAGGCGTCGAAAGCGTGGGTCGAATGCAGCAGCACGGTCTCGTGGCCGCTGGCGAAGCGGCGGTCGCGGGCGAACTCGACCACGTCGCGCTGACGCACGGCCACGCCCTTCGGCACCCCGGTCGAGCCAGAGGTGTACATGACGTAGGCGAGTTGCTCAGGATGGATGGCCGGCTTGCGTGCACGCGATTCGGTGGACGCGTCGAAATCGAAGCGGTCCAGACGCAGCAAGTTGGGATGGGTCAAGCTGCGTGCATCGATGCCGGCATCGGCGATCAACACGGCGGCTTCGGTCTCGGCCAGTAACTGGCCCAGGCGCTCGTCGGGGTGCTGCTCGTGCAGCGGCAGGTAATAGGCGCCGGTCTTGAGCACGGCGAGCACGGCCACGACCAAGTCGGGCGACCGCTGCAGCAGCAGGGCGACGCCGCGTTCGGTGCCGGCGCCGCGACTGCGCAGCTCGTGGGCGAGCGCTTCGACGCGGCGATCGAGCTCGGCGTAGCTCCACTCGATACCGTCGCCGACCACGGCGATGGCGTGCGGGGTCGACGCGACCTGGCGCTCGAACGCGGCCGCGACCGATTCGAGTTCGACGGTGTGTGCGGTGTCGTTGCAGTCGCGCAGCAGGCGCTGGCGCTCATCGGCGTCGAGCAACTCGACCGCGCCGATCGGCCGTCGGTCGTCTTCGGCGACGGCGATCAGCATGCGCTGCAGCCGCAGCGCGATCGCCTCGGCGGTGGCCGGGTCGAACAGATCGCTGGCGTATTCGAGCGCACCGTCGAGGCCGTCGGCCTGGCCGGCGTCGTCGAAGCGCTCGCAGAAGGCGAAGCTCAGGTCGAACTTGGCCACATCGAGGGCGAACTCGGCCGCGTAGGCGCGCAGGCCGGGCAGGTGCAGTTCGGCCTGCTCGGTGTTCTGCAGCACCAACAGCACCTGGAACAGCGGGTGGTGGCTCAAGGAGCGCTCGGGTTTCAGCGTGTCGACCAGTTGCTCGAATGGCAGGTCCTGGTGCTCGAAGGCGGCCAGGTCGGTCGCGCGTACCCGCGCCAGCAATTCGCTGAAGCGTGGGTTGCCGCTCGTGTCGGTGCGCAATACCAAAGTGTTGAGGAACAGCCCGACCAGTTCGTGCAGGGTGGCGTCCTGGCGGCCGGCGACCGGTGTGCCGATGGCGAGGTCGGTGCCGGCGCCGAGCCGGGTCAGGGTCGCGGCCAGCGCGGCCTGCAGGACCATGAACAAGGTCGCGTGGTGGCGTCGGGCGATGGCGCGCAGGCGTGCGTGGGTGTCGGCGTCGAGGGCGAAGCCGCACTGGCCGCCGCGATAGCTGGCGCGCGGCGGCCGCGGGCGGTCGCTCGGCAGTTCGATCTGCTCGGGCAGGCCGGCCAGGGCGTCGCGCCAGTAAGCGATCTGGGCCGCGATCAGGCTGTCGGGATCGGCGTCATCGCCCAATAGGTGTTGTTGCCAGAGGGTGTAGTCGGCGTATTGCACCGGCAGCGGGGCGCGGATCGGTGCGTTGCCGTCGAGACGGGCGGCATAGGCCTCGGCCAAGTCGCGCGCGAGCGGCGCCAGCGAGGCGCCGTCGCCGGCGATGTGATGCAGCAAGAGCAGCAGCGCGTGTTGTTGCGGGCCGAGCCGGACCAGGGTCGCGCGCAGCGGGATCTCATGGCGCAGGTCGAAGGCGTATGCGGCGGCGTGCGAGAGCGTATCGGCCAGGGTGGGTTCGTCGCTGTCGACGACATCCAAAGTGGGGGCCGCACGTTCGAGTACTTGTTGGCTCGGCACCTCGCCAGCGGGGAACACCGTGCGCAGGCTTTCGTGGCGCGCGCACAGGTCGGCGAGCGCGGCGCGCAGCGCGTCCACGTTCAACTCGCCGTCCAGGCGCAGCGCCAGCGGCATGTTGTAGGTCGCGCTGGGGCCTTCGAACTGGTGCAGGAACCACAACCGGCGTTGCGCGAACGACAGTGGCAAAGTCTCGGGCCGCGGCATCGGCCGCAGGGCCAGGCGACGGCTCTGGTTCGGATCGAGTGCGGTCGCCAGGCCGGCGACGGTCGGGGTCTCGAACAGGCTGCGGATCGACAGCTCGACGTCGAGTTCGGCGCGGATGCGGCTGATCAAGCGGATCGCCAGCAGCGAATGGCCGCCGAGGACGAAGAAGCTGTCGTCGATGCCGAGCTGGGCGGCGTGCTCGTCCGACAGGCCGAGCACTTCGGCGAACAGCGCGCACAGGGTTTGTTCGCGCGGAGTGCGCGGGGCGCGCAGGCTGGCCGGGACGAAGTCCGGCGCCGGCAGCGCTTTGCGGTCGAGCTTGCCGTTGGGCAACTGCGGCAAGGCGTCGAGGACGACGATCGCGGCCGGGACCATGTACTCGGGCAGGCGCGCGGCCAGGGTCTCGCGCAGCGCGTCGCGGTCGATCTCGTTCTGTTTCGTGGTATCGGCGACCACATAGGCGACGATCTGCTTCTGCCCCGGCCGGTCCTCGCGCACGATCGCGCTGTTGCGCGGGTAGCCGGCGCGGGCGAGCTCGGCTTCGATCTCGCCGAGTTCGATGCGGAAGCCGCGCAGCTTGACCTGGTGATCGACGCGACCGCGGTGAACGATGACCCCGTCCTCGCGCCAACTGGCCAAGTCGCCGGAGCGGTACATGCGTTCGCCGGCAACGAAGGGATCGGCGACGAAACGCTCGGCGCTGAGCGCGGCGCGGCGCAGGTAACCGTGCGCCAGCCCGGGGCCGGCGATATACAGCTCGCCGGTGACCCCGGCCGGCACCGGCCGCAGCGCGTTGTCGAGCACGTACAAGCGCGTGTTCCAGATCGGCCCGCCGATCGGAATCGGCCCGTCTTCGATCTCGCGGCAGGGCCAGGCGGTGACGCCGATCGAGACTTCGGTCGGGCCGTAGGAGTGATGCAGCGGCCGGCCGATGTGCGCGGCGACGCGGCGATGCAGATCGGCCGACAGCGCTTCGCCGCCGCAGACGATGCGGCGCAGGCTGGTGCAGGCGGCCGCGCCCGGCTCCTGCACGAACATCTCCAGCATCGAGGCGACGAAGTGCACGGTGGTGACCTGTTCGCGCTGGATCAGCGACGCCAGATAGGCCGGGTCGCGATGGCCGTCGGGGCGCGCGACCACCAGGCGGGCGCCGTGCAGCAGCGGCCAGAACAGCTCCCACACCGACACGTCGAAGCTGGTCGGGGTCTTGTGCAGCACCGCGTCGTCGGCCTGCAGGCCGTACTCGCCCTGCATCCAGGCCAGACGGTTGACGATGCCGCGGTGCGGAATCACCGCGCCTTTCGGCGTGCCGGTCGAGCCGGAGGTGTAGATCACGTAGGCCGGGTGATCGAGCTGCAGCGGACGCGTGCGATCAGTGTCGGTGGGTGCGGCGTCGGCACAGTCGCTCAATTCCGCAACAAGCCCTGCATCGTCGAGCAGCCACAAACCCTCACGCGCGGGCAGCCGTTCGACGACGTCGCCACGCGTCAGGATCCGCACCGGTGCCGCGTCGGCGATCATGTGGGCGAGGCGGTCGCTCGGGTAATCGGTGTCGAGCGGAAGGTAGGCCGCGCCGCTCCTGAGCACCGCGCACAGGGCGACGACCAGTTCCAACGAACGCGGCAAGGCCACGCCGACCAGATCCTCCGGGCCGATGCCGTCGGCGATCAGGCGATGGGCGAGGCGGTTGGCGCGCGCGTCGAGTTCGGCGTAGCTCAGCGTCTGCCCTTCGAACACGACGGCGACCGCATCGGGTGTGCGCGCCGCTTGCGCGCTCAACAACTCGGCCAGGGTTTGTGCTGGCACCGCGTGTTCGGTCGCATTCCAGTCGCGCAGCACCTGCGCGGTTTCGGCGGCATCGAGCAGTTCGATGCGGCCGACCGGTTGCCCGGCATCGGCGACGAAGGCCTCCAGCAGACGCTGATAACGGCCGCCCAGGCGCAGCACCTCGTCACGCGTGAACAGATCCGGCCGGTAGCTCAGCTTGAGTTGATACGGGTGGCCGGGAATCAGCGCCAGGCCGACCGGGTAGTGCGAGGTGTCGCCGCCGTGGTGGCTGTGCAGGGCGATGCGCAGCGCATCGGGCGCGGCCTCGTCGCCGTCGCCGACCGGGAAGTTCTCGAACACCACCAGGGTGTCGAACAGTTCGCCGTGACCGGCCAGGCGCTGAATCTCAGTCAGGCCAAGGTGCTGGTGATCGAGCAGCGCCGATTGCTCGGTCTGCAGACGCAGTAGCAGGTCGCGCACCGATTCGTCCGGCCGCCATTGCAAGCGCAGTGGCAAAGTGTTGATGAACAAACCGACCATCTGCTCGACGCCGGCCAGCTCCGGCGGGCGGCCCGAAACCGTGGTGCCGAAGGCGACGTCGCGGCGATGAGTCAGGCGGCCGAGCAACAGCCCCCACGCCGCCTGCACGATGGTGTTGAGGGTCACGCCGAGGCCGCGCGTAAGCCGGGTCAGCGATTGCACCAGCGCATCGGGCAGGTCGATACGCAAGGTGTCGGGCACCGCCGCTGCGGTCGTGGCCGCTGCGATCCGGCTCGGTTCCTCGAAGCCGGCGAAGGCGTCGCGCCAGGCGCTGCGCGCCGCGGCCGCATCGCGCGAGGTCAGCCAACGCATGTAGTCGCGGTAGGGCGTGACCCGCGGCAGCGCCTGCGCGTCGGCGCCGTTGCGGTACAGCGCGAACAACTCTTGCAGCAGGATCGGCGAAGACCAGCCGTCGAGCAGGATGTGATGGCTGGTGAACACCAGGTAATGCCGCGTTGCCGACTCGCGCACCAGCACGAAGCGCAGCAGCGGGGCACGGGTCAGTTCGAAGCGTTGCTGTTGGTCGTCGGCGATCGTCTGGGCCAGCGCATCGGCACGCTCATCCGCAGGCAAACCACTGATATCGATCTCGCGCCACGGCAGCTCGACCTCGCGCTGGATGACCTGCACCGGCTCCTTGATCTTGTGGTGCACGAAGGCCGCGCGCAGGCTGGCATGGCGCCGCAACAGCGCTTGCGCCGCCGCTTGCAACGCTGCCGCATCGAGCACTCCATCGAGCGCGAACACCATCTGCACGACATAGCTGTCCTGCACCTCGTGGTCGTAGAGGGCGTGGAACAGGAAGCCGTGCTGCAACGGCGACAGCGGCAGCAGGTCTTCAATCTG
>NZ_JBQEOE010000011.1:0-53303 GCF_052045105.1 Lysobacter sp. 22409
CTCCTGGAAGCGCAACCTCAGCGCGCGAAACCTTCCAGCAGCGGCACTTCCTCGACCGCTTGGCCGCCGATGCTCAGCGCCTGTTCGGGGCGCTCCAGCGGCAGCACCGCCAGGGCGAGATGGGTCCCACCATCGCTCGCCGCGGCGACCACGGTGCCCAGTGCTGCGCTTTCGCCACGCACTTCCGTTCCGGCCTCGATCGGTGCGGCAGCGGCGAACGCCACCACGCCGCGCTTGGCCTTGCCGAGGAAATGGGTGCGGGCGACGATCTCCTGGCCCGGATAGCAGCCTTTCTTGACGCTGAAAGCGCGCAGGCGCTCCAGCGACAGCTGTTGCGGGGTCCATTGTTCGGCCTGCGACGCCGGCAGCCGCGGCAGGCCGTGGCGCAGATCGGCCAGCGCCCACTGCGCGATCGCTGCCGGGTCCTCCGGCGCACTCGCGTCCGCGACGATGCGCAGGCTGCGCGCACCGCCGTCGCCGCTGAAGTCCAGCTCCAGGCCTGTCTCTTCGTCGCCGCCGAGGGCGCCGCCGCGCGCCTGCGCCGGCTCGGCCCAGCGCCCTTCGGCGCTCAGGTCCTCGCGCAGGGCGATGACCACCTTGCTGCGGAAGACGAAGCGTTTCAACGCCTCGGCGATGGCCGCGGCGTCGGCGTCGGGGACCAGCAGCCAGACGCGTTGGTCGGACAGGCGGAGCAGGGCGAATAGCGCAATCAGGCGCCCTTTGGGCGTCAGCCAGCCGCTCCAGTGCCAATGTCGATCGGCGAGCGTCTTCACGTCGTTCATGAACTGAGACTGCGCAAAGGCTGCTGCGTCGCGGCCTTCGAGGGTTATGAGGCGTTGGCCGGGCAGGGCAAACGCCTGTCCGTGCAAGGGGTGCGGGTTGTCAGGCATGGGGGCCGGGAATTAATATTTAACGCTGTGATGATAGGCGAAACCACCCCGGAAGCACCTTCGGACCTTGCGTCCGAGACCCCGGCGACTCCCGTACCCGAGACGGGAGGCGATTCGTCTTCCGCCAAGGACGCTCGCAAAGAGCACGGTGGTCGCGAGGGTCCCGAACCGACCCGTTACGGCGACTGGGAAAAGAACGGCCGCTGCATCGATTTCTGATCCGACGTCCGACCGCTAGCCCCTCACGCCCCCCACACAGCGCTCCCACGCTCCCCCCGCCACGCGGCGCCGCCGCCCAGCTGAGATTGCCATCGCATGGCGAACCGCGAACGACCCCTGTCACCGCATCTGCAGGTTTACCGCTGGCAGATACAGATGGTGACCTCGATCCTGCACCGGGCCACCGGTGTCATCCTTTCCGTCGGCGCTTTGCTGATCGCCTGGGCGCTGGTATCGCTCGCGGCCGGTCCCGAAGCCTGGGCCCAGTTCACCGCCTGCGCCCGCTCGCCGCTCGGTTTCCTGATCCTGTTCGGCTGGACCTGGGCCTTCGCCTACCACCTGATCAACGGCATCCGCCATCTGGTCCAGGACGCGGGCTACGCCTACAAGGTCGATACCTTCGTGCGCAACGGCTGGATCAGCGTCATCGGCAGCCTGGTGCTGACCGCCCTGATCTGGATCGTCGCCATGATGTCGCGAGGTGGCGCATGAGCGCGAACAACAAGCATCTGCGCAACCCGCTCAAGACCGCGCGCGGCCTGGGCTCGGCGAAGGACGGCACCCACCACTTCGTGGTCCAGCGCGTCACCGCGGTCGCCCTGATCGTCCTGACCCTGTACGTGCTGGGCCTGATCGTGTCGTGGATCGGCGGCGATTACGCCTCGGTGCGCGCCTCGGTCGCCCATCCCTGCAACGCCGTGCTGCTGAGCGCGTTCGTCGTGGCGATGTTCTGGCACGCCAAGCTCGGCCTGCAGGTCGTCATCGAGGACTACGTCCACACCCCGGGGCTGGCGATCGCCTCGCAGCTCGCGGTCGTTTTCGTTTGCGTACTCGCGGCTCTCGCCAGCGTGCTCGCCATCATCCGCATCGCGTTGGGAGCCTGAGTCGTGGCCTCTGCCTACAAGATTCAAGAACACAAGTTCGACATGGTCGTGGTCGGCGCCGGCGGCGCCGGTCTGCGCGCCACCTTCGGTCTCGCCCAGAAGGGCCTGAAGACCGCCTGCATCACCAAGGTGTTCCCGACCCGCTCGCATACCGTCGCCGCCCAGGGCGGCATCTCGGCCGCGCTCGGCAACATGGGCGAGGACGATTGGCGCTACCACTTCTTCGACACCGTCAAGGGTTCGGACTGGCTGGGCGACCAGGACGCGATCGAGTACATGTGCAAGGAGGCCATCCCGGCCATCATCGAGCTCGAGCACCAGGGCGTGCCGTTCTCGCGCACCGACGAAGGCAAGATCTACCAGCGCCCGTTCGGCGGCATGACCACCAAGTACGGCGAAGGCCCGCCGGCGCAGCGCACCTGCGCCGCTGCCGACCGCACCGGCCACGCCATCCTGCACACCTTGTACCAGCAGTCGCTGGCGCACGACGCGCAGTTCTTCATCGAATACTTCGCCCTCGACCTGATCATGGACGAGACCGGCGCCTGCCGCGGCGTGCTCGCGCTCGACATGGCCGAAGGCACGCTGCATCTGTTCCGCGCCCAGGGCACGGTGCTGGCCACCGGCGGCTACGGCCGCGCCTATTTCTCGGCGACCTCGGCCCACACCTGCACCGGCGACGGCGGCGGCATGGCCCTGCGCGCCGGCCTCGGCCTGCAGGACATGGAATTCGTCCAGTTCCATCCGACCGGCATCTACGGCGCCGGCTGCCTGATCACCGAGGGCGTGCGAGGCGAGGGCGGCATCCTGCGCAACGCCAACGGCGAGCGCTTCATGGAGCGCTACGCGCCGAGCGTGAAGGACCTGGCGCCGCGCGACATGGTCAGCCGTTCGATGACCATCGAGATCCGCGAAGGCCGCGGCGTCGGCGAGCACAAGGATCACATCCTGCTCGACCTGACCCACCTCGGCCCCGAAGTCATCCACGAAAAACTCCCCGGCATCGCCGAATCGGCGCGCATCTTCGCCAACGTCGACGTCGAGAAGGAGCCGATCCCGGTCATCCCGACCGTGCACTACAACATGGGCGGCATCCCGACCAACTACCACGGCGAAGTCGTGCAGTTGAAGAACGGCGACCCCGATGCGGTCGTGCCGGGCCTGTATGCGATCGGCGAAGCGGCCTGCGTGTCGGTGCACGGCGCCAACCGCCTGGGCTCGAACTCGCTGCTCGACCTGGTGGTGTTCGGCCGCGCGGTGGCCAACCGCTGCGCCGAGACGGTCACGCCCGGCGGCGCCCACGCGCGCCTGGCCGGCGACGCCTGCGACGAAGCGCTGGCGCGCCTGGACAAGCTGCGCAACGCCACCGGCAGCACGCCGACCGCGGTCATCCGCGACAAGATGCAGCGCACCATGCAGGCCGACGCGGCGGTGTTCCGCACCGGCGAGACCCTCGCCGACGGCGTGCGCAAGATGCGCGAGATCCACGCTTCGTTCGCCGACGTCAAGGTCAGCGACCGTTCGCTGATCTGGAACTCGGACCTGATCGAGACCTACGAGCTGTCGAACCTGCTCGGCCAGGCCTTGGCCACCATCGTCTCGGCCGAGAACCGCACCGAGTCGCGCGGCGCCCACGCCCGCGAGGACTTCGCCACGCGCAACGATGAGCAGTGGCAGAAGCACACGCTGTGCTGGGTCGACGAGAAGGGTACGACGAGCATCGACTACCGTCCGGTGCACAACTACACCTTGACCGACGACGTCGCCTACGTCCCGCCCAAGGAACGCAAGTACTGATCGGCGCTACGGCGCGCAGTTCCGCTGCGCGCCATTCACGCAACCCACCGCAGTACTGCCGCAAGCCGAGAGATCGCCAGCATGGCCGAATTCGCTCTACCCAAGAACTCCCAGATCCAGAAGGGCCGTCACTGGCCGACGCAGGGCGCCAAGCAGCCGCGTACCTTCAAGGTCTATCGCTGGAACCCCGACGACGGCCTCAACCCGCGCGTGGACACTTATGAAGTGGACCTCGCGACCTGCGGCCCGATGGTTCTCGACGCGCTGATCAAGATCAAGAACGAGATCGACCCGACCCTGACCTTCCGCCGCTCCTGTCGCGAAGGCATCTGCGGTTCGTGCGCGATGAACATCGACGGCACCAACACCCTGGCCTGCACCCGCGCGATCACCGATTGCGACAAGCCCGAGGTGCCGATCTACCCGCTGCCGCACATGTCGGTGGTCAAGGACCTGGTGCCGGACCTGACCCACTTCTACGCCCAGTACGCCTCGATCCGCCCGTGGCTGCGCACCCAGAGCGCGACGCCGTCGGACCGCGAGCGTCTGCAGTCGCCGGAAGACCGCAAGAAGCTCGACGGCCTGTACGAGTGCATCCTGTGCGCGTGCTGCTCGACCAGCTGCCCGAGCTACTGGTGGAACGGCGACCGCTACCTCGGCCCGGCGATCCTGCTGCAGGCCTATCGCTGGATCATCGATTCGCGCGACGAGGACACCGGTGCGCGCCTGGACGATCTGGAAGATCCGTTCAAGCTCTATCGCTGCCATACCATCATGAACTGCGCCCGCACCTGTCCGAAGGGGCTGAACCCGGCGCAGGCGATCGGCGAGATCAAGAAGCTGATGCTGGCGCGCCGCGTCTAAGGCGAACGCGGCACCGCCCGGTTCCAACCCACGACGGCGCCTCGGGCGCCGTCGTGCCGTCCAGCCAGTCGCAGGCGGCGTATCCGCGCCGCGCCAGGGGTGAGCGATGCAGTCGAAGGCGATTTTCCTGCCCGCGGTGGCGATGGTCGCGTTGACCTGCGCGGTGTGGCTGCGCATGTACGCGGTGCGGATCGGACAGATGCGCCGCGAGCGCATCCACCCACAAGCGGTCGCGACCTCGGCGCAGGCCGTCGCCCGGCTCACCGACAGCGCCGCGGCCGACAATTTCCGCAATCTGTTCGAACTGCCGGTACTGTTCTATCTGGCGGTGGTCGTGGCTGCACTGGCCGGATTGGCCGATGGCGCGACTCTCGTCTTGGCCTGGTTGTTCGTCGCGCTGCGCATCGCCCACAGCGCGATCCACTGCAGCTATAACCGGGTCATGCACCGTTTTTTCGTCTACGCCGCCGGCGCGCTCGTGCTGTGGGCGTTGTGGCTCCATCTCGCAATCGGACTGCTGAGCTCATGAATAGTTTCTCCCGCGTCACCGCTTCGCGTTTCGCCCGTCGCACCTTGGCCGCGTTGATCGCCGCTGCGTTCTGCGTCGCACCAGCTTTCGCCGATACGGCCAAGGCCGCCGATGCTGCGCAGGGCGGCGCCCGTGTCGCCGATGCCCGCCAGTTGCTGGAGACGATGCGTTACGCCGAGATCCTCAAGCAGGGTTTGAGCCTGGTGTTCAGCCAGGCCATACCCGGCAGCGAGGCGCTTTCCGACGAGCACAACGGGGTCATGAAGCGCTTGTTCGACAGCATGCCGGCCGGGCCTTTCCTCGACGGCGCCTCCAAGCGTCTGGCGCAGAGCGCGACTCAGGCCGAAATCGACGAGGCCCTGGCGTACTTCCGCGGCGCGGCCGGACAGACCGAACTGGCTTGCGTGCGCGACACGCTTGGCACGCCGACCACGCTCGACTGCATCCGCGAGCGCGGCGGCGAAGCGCACTTGCAGGCGCATAGCGCCTTCGCCGAAAGCTCGATCGAGAACAAGCTCGGCGAGATCATGGCCGGCGACAGCGGCGATGCCGATTTCGCCGCCTCGGCCAAGCTCGCGCTTGAGCAGGATCCGACGCTGGCGAAGGACTTCGACGCCTATTGCGGAAGTCATCCGGGCGGCCTGTGCGATGTGCTGAAGCCGACCCAGGCGGCGCCCTGAGCGTTCGATGCGAGGAAGCGACGAGATGAGCGAAGCCGAAATCAGCCGCGAGGAGCGCGACGAGATCGAATTGCGTCGCTTGCGCTGGCGTTGCCGGCGCGGCATGCGCGAACTGGACCAGTTGTTCGGGCGTTATCTCGACCGTGTCTGGAAGCAGGCTTCCGACGCCGAGCGCGGGGTTTTCCTACGTTTGCTGGAAACCGAGGACGATAAGCTCTGGCACTGGTTCATGGGCCACGAGGCCGCCAGCGATGCCGAACTCGACCGTCTCGTCCAATCGATCCGGGCCTTGCCGCCTTGAGTGGCGGCCGTCGCGTCTGCTCGCGGCGGCGCTGATCGTTCTGGGGCTGGCGGCGGCGTTGTCGCTGTGGTTCAGCGAATGCCCGCGTGCCGTGGCCGGGCCGCTGGCGGTGCTGGCCCTGGCCTGGGCGCTGTATTCGGCGCGGCGCGAACTGCGCCGGCCGCCACAGCGTCTGGTCATCGCCGGCGAGCGCGCCAGCCTCGACGAATTGCCGATCACCGAGCTGCGCCTGCAGTGGCGCGGCTGGCTGGCCCGGCTCGATTTCACCGGCCCGGACGGGCAGGGGCGGCGCCTGCTGTGGTGGCCGGACCGCCTGGACGCCCGCGGCCGCCGTGAACTCAGGCTGGCCGTGGCGGTCTCAGCCCCTGCGCGCGATCCGCGTTCGATGGCACCATGAGGCCCGGATTTGAACGCGGCGATCAGGGAGCCGGGATTCGGGATGGGCAAGGCGGCCAGCGCCGAACCACCGAGCACCGCGCCTGTCCAAGCCGCCAGCACTAGAGAGACAGAGTTCACGATGAAAGCAATGTCCAGTCCCCAGCTTCCGGTCTCGGCCGCATAGATGTTCAAACCCATCTCCGTCGCCATCGGCCTGCGCTACCTGCGCGCCAAACGCCGCAACGGCTTCATCTCCTTCATCTCCCTGGCCTCGATCGGGGGCATCGCCCTCGGCGTGACTGCGCTGATCACCACTCTGGCGGTGATGAGCGGCTTCCAGCGCGAGATCCGCGACCGCATGCTGCAGATGGCCGCCCACGCCACTATCAGCGCCTACGGCGAACCGGTGACCGAATGGCGGCTCGCGATCGACAAGGCCGCCGCCGACCCGCGCGTCGCCGGCGCCGCGCCCTACATCGAAAAGGAAGCGCTGTTGTCGTCGACGCGGCAACAGCCGGCGATCATCCGCGGCGTCGACCCGGCTGAGGAGAGCAAGGTCTCGGTGCTCGCCGACAAGATGGTCGAAGGCAAACTCGGCTCGTTGACCCCGGGCAGCTTCAACATCGTCCTGGGCAAGGAACTGGCCCTGTGGATGGGCGCCCAGGTCGGCGACAGCGTGGTGGTGATGACCGCAGACGGCCGCAGCACGCCGATGGGGGCGATGCCGCAGCTCAAGCGCTTCACCGTCAGCGGCATCTTCGAAGCCGGCTACAGCGAATACGATAAGGGCCTGGCGGTGGTCAACATGAGCGACATCCAACGGGTGCTGCGCATGGGCGACGGCGTCACCGGCGTGCGCTTGAGGCTGCACGACATGGACAAGGCCTGGGACGTCGCCCGCGATCTCTCGGTGGCCCTCGGCGGCCCCTACCGGATCACCGATTGGAGCAGTGACAACGCCAACATGTTCCGCGCCCTGAAGATGGAAAAGGTCGTGATGGCGGTCCTGCTGTCGCTGATCATCGCCATGGGTGCGTTCAACCTGGTGTCTTCGCAGGTCATGCTGGTCACCGACAAGCAGGCCGATATCGCGATCCAGCGCACCCTCGGGCTGACCCCGATGAGCGTGATGCGGATCTTCGTCGTCCAGGGCACCCTGATCGGCATCGTCGGCACGGTGCTCGGCGTGGTCGGCGGTATCGTCTTAACCTTGAACCTCGAACACATCCTCAAGGCCATCGAGACCGTGCTCGGTGTGCAGTTGATGCCGGAAGACGTCTACTACATCACCGGCCTGCCGACCGACCTGCAGACCAGCGACGTCACCATCATCGCCTGCGTGGCGCTGGCGATGGCCTTCCTGGCCACGATCTATCCCGCCTGGCGCGCCGCGCGCACGGCGCCGGCGGAGGCGCTGCGCTATGAATAACCCTCAAAATGCCGACGTCCGCCGGACCGTCGCCGACGACATCGTGCTGCGTTGCGACGGCCTGGCGATGACTTATTCCGAAGGCAAGCTGCACACGCCGGTGTTCCAGGGGTTGGAACTGGCCGTGCGCAAGGGCGAGACCGTTGCGATTCTCGGTGCGTCCGGCGCCGGCAAGAGCACCTTGCTGCATCTGCTCGGCGGCCTCGACACGCCGACCGCGGGCGAGGTCTACGTCGCCGGCGAGCGCATGAGCGCGCTGTCCGATCGCGCGCGCGGCCTGCTGCGCAATCAGGCCTTGGGTTTCGTCTATCAGTTCCATCACCTGTTGCCCGAGTTCACCGCGCTCGAAAACGTGATGCTGCCGGTGCTGCTCGACGGCCGCAGCCGTTCGGCCACGACCAAGCAGGCGTCGGAGCGGGCCAGGGCATTGCTGGAATCGGTCGGCCTGGGCCATCGTCTCGATCACAAGCCCGGCGAACTGTCCGGCGGCGAGCGCCAGCGCGCCGCGGTCGCGCGCGCCCTGGTCAATCGCCCGGCCTGCGTGCTCGGCGACGAGCCGACCGGCAACCTCGACGAAAAAACCGCCGCGGTGGTGTTCGAGCTGATGCTCGCGCTCAATCGCGACCAGGGCACCAGCCTGGTGTTGGTGACCCACGACCGCCGCCTCGCGCGGCGCCTGGACCGCGTGCTGGAATTGCACGAAGGCAAACTGCGGCAACTGGACGCCGCCGAGGTGTAGACATGCACGACGCGGCAAGGACGCCGCCCTTCGGAAAACTCGTCGCCTGCGCATTGCTGACCAGCATCGGTGCCGGACTGGCCTTGCCGCATGCGTGCCCGTGGGGAGTTTCGTTACCCGCCCTGATCGCCGCCACCGTTGCGTGGTGGCGTTTGCCGCGCTGGCGCTGGCTCGCCGCGGCGGTGTTGGGGTTCGCGCTCGCCAGTCTGCATGCGGCCTATGCGCTGAGCCTGCAGTTGCCGCCGGACTGGGAGAAGCGCGAGATCGTCGTCAGCGGGCGCATCGTCGATCTTCCGCAGCACGAACCGCGCCGCAGCCGTTTTCTGTTTCGTATCGACGAGGACGCGCAACAGCCCGAGCCCTTGCGCGGCCGCTTGTTGCGATTGGCCTGGTACGACGATGAACTCGAACCGCGTCGCGTGCTGCGGGCCGGCCAGCGTTGGCGGTTCCAGGCGCGGGTGCGGGCGCCGCGCGGCCTGCGCAATCCGGGCGGTCCCGACGCCGAAAAATACGCCTTGATGCAGCGTTTGGCCGCGACCGGCTACCTGCGCGAGCCGGAGCGCGCACGGCTGTTGGCCAAGGCGAGCGGGCTCGATGCCTGGCGCGAATCGATCTCCGACCGCATCGCCGCGACGGTGCGGTCGCCGTCTTCGCGCTTCGTGCGTGCGCTCGCGCTCGGCGACACCCGCGGCTTGGACGAGCGCGACTGGAGCGTGCTGCGCGCCGACGGCCTGACTCATCTGATCGCGATCTCCGGCTTCCATGTCGGCTTGGTCGCGGGCTTCTTCGCCTTGTTCGCGGGCCGGTTATGGCGGGTATTCCCCGCGCTGGGGCGGCGCTGCCCCGGGGTGGTCGCGGCGGCGGTCGCAGCGATGCTCGGCGGTTTGGCCTATGCGGCCGCGGTCGGCTTCGCCCTGCCGACCGTGCGCACCTGGCTGATGATCGCGCTGGTCGCGGCGCTGCGCATGTCGCGCCGGCCTTTTCACGCCTTCGACGCCTTGGCGATGGCGGCGATCGCGATGGCCTTGGCCGATCCTTTGGCCTTGCTCGGTGCAGGGTTCTGGCTGAGCTTTCTCGGCGTCGCCTGGCTGCTGTGGTGCTTGCCGGATTCGATGGCGGCGACCGGCTGGCGCGATCGCTTGCGCGGGTTCCTGAGCGCGCAGGGCGTGGCGAGCCTGGGTTTGCTGCCGGTGTGCGTGCTGTTGTTCGGCCAGGCCTCCCTGGCCGGGCCGTTCGCCAATCTGATTGCGGTGCCGTGGTGGAGCCTGGTGGTGGTGCCCCTGGCCTTGCTCGGCACCGGCCTGGAGGCGCTCCACGCCGGCGCCGGCGAGTTCGCCTGGCGCGGCGCCGCGGCCTGCTTCGACGCGAGCTGGCCCGGGTTCGAGTCCCTGGCCGACAGCGGTCTGGCCTTGTGGTGGCTGCCGGAGCCGGCCTGGTTCGCCTTGCCGCTGGCGATGCTGGGCGCGTTCTGGCTGCTGCTGCCGCGCGGCGTGCCCGGTAAGGCGCTGGCGCTGCTGTTGTGGCTGCCTTTGCTGTGGCCGGATCGGCATCTGCCCGGGCCGGGCGAAGCCGAACTGATCGTGGTCGACGTGGGGCAGGGCTTGTCGGTGCTGGTGCGCACGGCGAACCACAGCCTGCTGTTCGACGCCGGGCCCTCGGTGCGCGACGGTTTCGACGCCGGCGAGCGCGCGGTGGTGCCGGCCCTGCATGCGCTCGGGGTGCGTCGCCTCGACCGTGTCGTCGCCAGCCACGGCGACAACGACCACGCCGGCGGTGTGGCCAGCGTACTGCGCGCGTTTCCGTCGCCGGTCGTGTTCGCGCCGCCCGAGGTCGACGGCGAGGCGCTCGAGGGCATCCGCACCCGTCCCTGCGAGGCCGGGCGCAGTTGGGAATGGGACGGCGTGCGCCTGCGTTTCCTGCACCCGCCCCGGCATTTTCCCTACCTGGGCAACGAATCGAGCTGCGTGCTGCGGGTCGAAAGCCAGCACGGCGCGGCGCTGTTGACCGGCGACATCGGCGAGGTGGTCGAGCGCGATCTGGTCCGCCGTGCCGGGCTTTCGGCGCAGGACCGCCTGCGCGCCGAGGTGGTGCTGGTCGCCCACCACGGCAGCGGCGGCTCCTCCGATCCGGAGTTCATCGCCGCGACCGGCGCCCGCCACGCCCTGGTATCCAGCGGCCATGGCAACCGCTTCGGCCACCCGCGCGCGGACGTGCTGGAACGCTGGCGCCGCGCCGGGGCGGGCACCCGCGATACCGCGGCAGATGGCGCCTTGCGGGTGGGGCTGCGCGCCGGCGGCATCGCCGTGGAAACGCGACGCCAGACACACCCGCGTCTGTGGGATGCGACCCGGCGTGCGGGCGCTGGGCTATCCTATCGGCCAGATTGATGTCGGCCACGGGCCGGGGGTTCGCGAGTGCTGGAACTGGTCAAGGCCGGCGGTTGGCCGATGATTCCGTTGTTGATCCTGTCGGCGGTAGCGCTGGCGATCATCATCGAACGCCTCTGGACCCTGCGTCGCAGGGCGGTGTTGCCGCCGCAGCTCGGCCAGGAAGTCCGCGCCTGGGCCGCGACCGGCAAGCTCGACCCGGCCCACATCGAGTCCTTGCGCGCGACCGCGCCGCTCGGCGAACTGCTCGCCGCCGCGCTCGACGTCCGCCATCGCCCGCGCGAGGAAATCCGCGAGCGCATCGAGGACGTCGGCCGCCACCTCGTGCACCGCATGGAGCGTTACCTGAACACGCTCGGCACCATTTCCGCCGCCGGCCCGCTGCTCGGGCTGTTCGGCACCGTGGTCGGCATGATCCAGATGTTCATGGTCATCAACGACCACGGCATCGGCGACGTCAACCAACTCGCCGGCGGCATCGGCAAGGCGCTGATCTGCACCGCGACCGGCATGATCGTCGCGATTCCGGCGCTGATGGCCCACCGCTGGTTCCGCGGCCGCATCGCCGAGTACATCGTCGCGATGGAGCACGAAGCGATCGCCCTGGTCGACGTGCTGACCCCGGGCACGGTCGAGTCGCGCCAGCAGCATGAGGCGCGCGCGCCGGTGCGCTTGGCCGGCCAGGCCGGCTGAGGCGCCGACGCATGCGCATCCGCGACCATCGCTCCGACGATGAGCCCGAGATCAACCTGGTGCCGTTGATCGACGTGATCCTGGTCCTGATCATCTTCTTCGTCGTCACCGCCACTTTCGACGCGCGCTCGGTGCTCAAGCTCGAACTGCCGCGCGCCACCGGCGAGCCCTCCGGCGACGCCAGCAAGGCCCTGATCGTGCTGGTGAATGCCGAAGGCCGTTATTTCGTCGGCGACCGCGAGGTGCTGCGCGACGATCTGGAATCGCTCAAGACCACGATAGCGGAGGTCGCCGGCAGCGACCGCGACCGCACCGTCATGCTGCGCGCCGATGCGCGCACGCCGTACCAGGCCGTGGTCACCGTCTACGACGCGCTCGGCCAGCTCGGTTTCCGCAGGATCATGAGCGCGACCGCGCCGCCGCAACCCGGTGCTCAGGCCGCCGCGGGGACGGTGCGGTGACAGCCACCGCATCGCCCTGGCAGACCTACCGCCGGTTGCTCGAATTCTCGCGGCCTTACCGCGGACTGCTCTGGATCGCCGCGCTCGGCATGGTGATCGAGGCCGCCGCCGGCGCCGGTTTCACCAAGATCATGGAACCGATCATCAACCAGACCTTCATCGCCAAGAACTCGGCGTTGGCGATTTGGCTGCCGGCGGCCATCGTCGCCTTGTTCGTGCTGCGCGGTCTCGCCGGTTACCTCACCGATTACTACATGGCCAAGTCCGGCCGCGGCGTCGCCCGCGACCTGCGAGTGAAGGTGCTCGGCAAGTACCTGCGCCTGCCGGGATCGCGCTTCGATACCGAGCCGGTGCCGTCAATGCTGGTGCGGCTGGGCTCCGACAGCGATCAGGTCGCGCAGGCCGCGGTCGACGCGCTCAAGGTCATGGTCCAGCAGTCGCTGCAGGCGCTCGCCCTGCTCGGCGTGATGATCTGGACGAGTTGGCAGGTCACCATCGCCGTCGCGGTGATGGCGCCGCCGCTGGCCTGGGTCATGGACAAGGTCGGCCGCCGTTATCGCCGCATCAGCCACAAGATCCAGGAAAGCGGTGCGCAGTTGCTGCTCGCGGCCGATCAGGCGCTGTCGAACCAGCAGGAAGTGAAGGTCTACGGCGCGCAGCCGACCGAGCTGACCCGCTACGGCGCCATCGCCGACGACTACCTGCGCCTCAGCCTCAAGGTCGAATCCACCCGCAGCATCGCCTCGGCCATGGTCCAGCTGATGGGCTCGATCGGCCTGGCCTTGCTGCTGCTGGTCGCCAGCCACGAAGCCTTCGCCGGGCGCCTCAGCGCCGGCGGTTTCGTCGCCTTGATGATGTCGATGATGGCGATGATTCCGGCGCTGCGTCAGCTCACCAACGTGCAGAACATGCTGCAGCGCGGCCTGGCCTCGGCCGAGCGCTTGTTTGACGTGCTGGATGCTCCCGACGAATTGGACGAAGGCACGCGCGAACTCGCGCGCAGCCAGGGCCTGGTCGAGTTCCGCGACGTCACTGCGCGTTATCCGGGCCAGGACCGTCCGGCGTTGTCGGACATCAGTTTCGTTGCGCGTCCCGGCACCGTCACCGCCATCGTCGGCCGCTCCGGCAGCGGCAAGTCGACCCTGATCAAGCTGATCCCGCGTTTCTACGACCCCGAGGCCGGGCAGATCCTGCTCGACGGCCATCCCGTGCAGGACTACCGCCTCGCCGACCTGCGTCGCCAGATCGCTCTGGTCGGCCAGCAGGTGATGCTGTTCGACGGCACGGTGGCGGCCAACGTTGCTTACGGCGAACTGCAGGACAGCGACGCCGAGGCCCTGCAACGCGCGGTCGGCGGCGCCAATGCCAGCGAGTTCATCGAACGCCTGCCGGAAGGCGTGAACACGCCGATCGGCGCCAAGGGCGGCAAACTTTCCGGTGGGCAGCGCCAACGCCTGGCGATCGCGCGCGCGATGCTCAAGGACGCACCGATCCTGATCCTCGACGAGGCCACCGCCGCGCTCGACACCGAATCCGAACGTCTGGTCCAGGACGCGCTCGAACGCCTGATGCCGGATCGCACCACCTTGGTCATCGCCCATCGTCTGTCGACGATCGAGCACGCCGACCAGGTGTTGGTGCTCGATCAGGGCCGTATCGTCGAGCGCGGCAGCCACGGCGAATTGCTCGCCCAGGGCGGTCTGTACGCGCATCTGCACCGCATGCAGTTCCGGGAAGCCGAATGAGCGGCGCCTCGGATCGGCAGCCGCATGTACCGGCGTATTGGTACGGCGACGTCCCAGTGCCCGCGCATGCGCGCCTGCTCTCGGGCCTGTACGGCGCGGTCACCGACCTGCGCCGCACCCTGTACCGCAAAGGCCTCAAGCGTCGTCGCCACCCCGGCGTGCCGGTGATCGTGGTCGGCAACATCACCGCCGGCGGCGCTGGCAAGACACCGCTGACGATCGCCCTGGTCCAGCGCTTGAAGCAGGAAGGCTGGAACCCGGGCGTGGCCAGCCGCGGCTACGGCCGCGACGACATCGCCACGCCGCTGTGGGTCGAGCGCGACACCGATCCGCGTATCGGCGGCGACGAGCCGGTGCTGATCGCGCGCCGCACCGGCGCCAGGCTGCGCGCCGACCGCGACCGCGCCGCCGCTGCGAAAGCCCTGGCCGACGCCGGCTGCGACATCGTCGTTTGCGACGATGGCCTGCAGCATTACCGCCTCGCCCGCGACATCGAGATCGAAGTCGTCGACGGCCGCCGTCGTTACGGCAACGGCCAATTGCTGCCGGCCGGACCGTTGCGCGAGCCGCCCGAACGCGGCGCCGAATGCGATTTCCGTGTGGTCAACATGCCCAACCTCGCCGGCGACGCCGCCGCCGCGACCACCGGTTTCGGCGAATGGCCGATGCGCCTGATCGCCGACCAGGCGCTGCCGCTGCTCGGCGGCCGCCCGCTCAAGCTCGACGCCTTCGTCGGCCAGCGCGTGCACGCGGTCGCCGGCATCGGCGACCCCGAGCGCTACTTCGGCATGCTGCGCAGCCTCGGCATCGCTATCGTGCCGCATGCCTTCGCCGATCATCATCGCTACAGCGCCGCCGATTTCGAGTTCGGCAGCCGCCTGCCGGTGCTGATGACCGAGAAGGACGCGGTCAAGATTCCGCTGGCGGGCGAGGGCGCGTTCGCCTCGGACCTGCACTACAGCGTGCCGGTGCGTGCCGAATTGCCGGAAGCATTCTGGGTTTCGCTGCTCGACAAACTGCCGTCGCGCGGCGCGCGCTGACGTTGCACCGCGGCGCGCCGGCGGCGTCCATCGATCCGCCCGAGGCGCCATCGTGCGCCCCCGGCTCGCCGGAGTTCCAAGGGTGACAGCGGCGCAAGCCGCGACCCTTCCGTCTATCGCTTCGCCAGCACCCAACCCGAGCTAGCCGGCCTGATCCAAGCCGGCCCGACCTAAGCCGGCCTGACGTAAGCTTGTCCTGCGCCGCACGCGCGCATCGAATTTCTCGCGGCCAGCCGCGACCGTTGGAGCGAACATGTCCCAGGATTTCGTCGTCGCCATTCCCGCCCGCTACGCGGCTTCGCGTCTGCCGGGCAAACCCCTGCGCGAGCTGGCAGGCGAGCCGCTGGTCCTGCACGTCGCCCGCCGCGCCCTCGCGGCCGGCGCGCGCGAGGTCTGGGTCGCGGCCGACGACGAACGCATCGCGCGTGCGCTGGAAGGCAGTGGCGTGCAGGTGGCGATGACTTCGACCGAACACGCCTCGGGCACCGACCGCCTCGCCGAATGCGCCGACATCGCCGGCTGGCGCGACGACACCGTGATCGTCAACCTGCAGGGCGACGAACCCTTCGCGCCGGCCTCGGGCATCGTCGCCACCGCGACCGCCTTGCGCGACAGCGGCGCCGAGATGTCGACCCTGGCCGCGCCGATTACCGAAGTCGAGGTCTTGTTCGATCCGAACGCGGTCAAGCTGGTGCGCGCCGGCAACGGCGATGCGCTGTACTTCAGCCGCGCGCCGATTCCGTGGCCGCGCGACGCTTTCGCCAACGACCGCGAGCGCATGCCCGGCGGCGGCGAATGGCTGCGCCATATCGGCATCTACGGCTATCGCGCCGGTTTCCTGCGCAAGTTCGCCAAGCTGCGGCCGGGCCGGCTCGAACAGATCGAATCGTTGGAGCAATTGCGCGCGCTCGAAGCCGGCTACCGCATCGCGGTCGGCATCACCCCGGAGCCGTTCCCGCCCGGCGTCGACACCCCCGAAGACCTCGCCCGCGCCGAAGCGCATCTGGCCGGCCGCGCGGCGGGAGAGGGCGCCTGAGCATGCGCCTGCTGATCGTCTGCCTCGGCAATATCTGCCGCTCGCCGGTCGCCGAGGGCGTGCTGCGCGCACGCATCGAGACCTCGTCGGTGGCCGGGCGGGTCGAGCTCGATTCGGCCGGCACCGGCGACTGGCACGTCGGCGAGCCGCCGGACCGGCGTTCGATCGCCAACGCCGCCGAGCACGGCGTCGACATCTCCGGCCTGCGCGCGCGCCAACTCGCCGCGTCGGACTACACCCACTTCGACTGGCTGCTGTGCGCCGACCGCGCCAACCTGCGCGATGTCCGTGCCCGCGCGCCGCGCGGCGCCAGGGCGCGCACCGCGCTGTTGCTGGATTGGTGCGGTTTGGAAACCGAAGGCGAAGTGCCCGATCCCTACACCGGCGGGCCGGCCCAGTTCGAGCACGTGTTCCAGTTGCTCGACCGCGCCGCCGACGGCGCGATCGCACGCCTGCGCGAAGAACTGCATCTGCGTTGATCGCCCGATGAGGCGACAGGCTCCGGCACCGCGCCGGCGCTGGTCGATGCGGATGGGGCGGGGCGACGGTAACGAACCAAGCGCCGCAGACTCGCCGGGCCGGGCCACCGCCATGGCGCACACGGATTTGCCGTTCGCGGCACGACCGCCTTGCCGTCCGGGCCGTTCCCCGATGCATTCGGCCCCAAGGCCCGGTTCGGGCCCTTGCGCTCGCGCATAATCAACCCAATCCAGAACCCGGTCCTCCGTTTCCGGTTCCCCGATCTGCCGATGCCCGCCACCGCGCCCGCCTGTCCGAACGCTCACCTCCGCGCCATCGCCGGCACGTGGGCGATGCCTGCCTGTGCCGCGCCCGGCCTCGTCGCGAGCGTTCGCGCTTACTCGCAAGCGAGGGCCTCGTGACGACCGCCTCCCAGCCCGCAGCGTTCGACGGCAAGGCCTTCGTCAAGCATCTGAGCACCGCGCCGGGCGTGTATCGCATGATCGGCGCCGACGACAACGTGCTCTATGTCGGCAAGGCCGGGGCGCTGCGCAACCGCGTATCGAGTTATTTCAACGCCACGCCGAAGTCCACGCGCATCATGTCGATGCTGTCGCAGACGGTACGCATGGAGGTCACGGTCACCCGCACCGAGGCCGAGGCGCTGATCCTCGAGAACCAGCTGATCAAGTCGCTCAAGCCGCGCTACAACGTGCTGCTGCGCGACGACAAGAGTTACCCCTACGTATTGATGACCCAGGAAGCCTGGCCGCGCATCGCCATGCACCGCGGGCCGCGCGCGATCCCGGGCCGCTACTTCGGTCCTTACGCCAGCGTCGGCGCGGTGCGCGACACGCTCAACCTGATGCACAAGCTGTTCCGCCTGCGCAGCTGCGAGGACAGCGTGTTCCGCAATCGCTCGCGGCCTTGTCTGCAGCACCAGATCGGCCGTTGCAGTGCGCCCTGTGTCGGCCTGGTGCCGGCGCGCGACTATGCCGAGAGCGTGCGTCGCGCCGGGCTGCTGCTCGACGGACGCAGCGACGAGCTCACCGACGAACTCGGCCGGAGCATGGAAGAGGCGAGCATGCGCCTGGATTTCGAGGACGCCGCACGCCTGCGCGACCTCATCACCGGCATCCGCACGCTGCAGGCGCGCCAATACGTCGACGGCCGCGCCGCCGACCTCGACGTGCTCGCGGTGGCGATGCAGGGCGTCTCGGCCTGCGTGCTGCTGCTGGCGTTCCGCGATGGCCGTAACCTCGGCACGCGCGCGTTCTTTCCCAAGACCAACGGCAGCGACAACCCCGAGGAAGTGCTGGCCGCGTTCGTCTCGCAGTACTACGCCGAGCAACCGCCGCCGCGCGAGATCGTGCTCGATCGCGACCTGCCCGATCGCGAACTGCTCGAGCATGCGCTGTCGAGTTCGGGCGAGCGCCGGGTGCAGATCAAATGCAACGTGCGCGGCGAACGCGCCGGTTATCTCGACATGGCGCGGCGCAATGCCGAGCTCGCGCTCGGCACCGAACTGACCAGCCACGCCGCCCAGCTCGCACGCGCCGAGGCACTGCGCGACCTGCTCGGCATGCCGTCGCTGCCGGCCCGGATCGAGTGTTTCGACATCAGCCACACCATGGGCGAGGCCACCGTGGCCTCGTGCGTGGTGTTCGATGCCGAGGGGCCGGTACGCGGCCAGTACCGCCGCTACAACATCGCCGGCATCGTCGAGGGCGACGACTACGCCGCCATGAACCAGGCGATTTCGCGCCGGTTCCGGCGCGCGGTCGAGGAAAACGGGGTGGTGCCGGACGTCCTGCTGATCGACGGTGGCGCCGGACAGGTGGCCCAGGCCCGGTCTGCCCTGGACGAGCTGGGGGTCGAGGGGCTGATCCTGGTGGGCGTGGCCAAGGGCCCGGCCCGCCGTCCCGGCGATGAAGAACTGCTGCTCCCGGACGGCCGGGTGGTCCGCCCGGGCGCCGAATCGCCGGCCCTGCAGCTGGTCCAGCAGGTTCGCGACGAGGCGCACCGTTTCGCCATCACCGGCCATCGGGGGCGTCGCCAGAAGGCCCGCAACAGCAGTAGGCTGGAAGACATTCCCGGTATCGGACCGCGTCGGCGCGCTAATCTGTTGCGGCATTTCGGCGGTCTGGGCGGCCTGAAGGCCGCCGGGATCGAGGAAATTTCCCGGGTCGAGGGGGTCAACGAGGCCCTGGCCGAGCGCATCTACGCCGCCTTGCACGGGCTGGACGCGCCCGCCGAGGCCGCGGTTACGGGCACTATCCAAAAGGGCGCCGCTGCGGCGGCGACGGGCGGCAAGAAGCAGGGGGCCGCGGCTGCGGCACCCGATCGCAAGCGGAGTGAAGGATGAAGTTGACCATACCCACCATGCTGACTCTGGCCCGGATCGTGCTGATCCCGGTGCTGGTGGTGGTGTTTTTCCTGGACTATCCGTGGACCAACTTCGCCGCCGCGTTCATTTTCGCCTTCGCCTCGATCACCGACTGGCTCGACGGCTGGATCGCGCGCCGTTACGACCAGTACTCGGCATTCGGCGCATTCCTCGACCCGGTGGCCGACAAGCTGATGGTCGCGGTGGCGCTGCTGCTGATCGTGCAGAAGCATCCGACGGTGTGGATGACCTTGTGGGCGGCGGTCATCGTCGGCCGCGAAATCGCCGTTTCCGCGCTGCGCGAATGGATGGCCGAGCTCGGTCAGCGCGCCGCGGTGAAAGTCGCCTCGATCGGCAAGATCAAGACCATCGTGCAGATGGTCGCGCTGGTTTGCCTGCTTTATCAGGAGCGCGTGTGGGGTTTGCCGATCTTCGGCATCGGCGAATGGTTGCTTGCTGCAGCGGCCTTGCTAACTTTGTGGTCGGGACTAGCGTATTTACGCGCGGCATGGCCTATAATGCGCGAGGACGCCAACAAGCCCACGAACTGATCGCATCGGTTCGGCGCGAACGAAGCCTTGGCAGGCAACGAACGCATCGGGGACTGAATCGTTTCCAGGCATCGAAAAAAAGTAGTTGACACTTTTCTTTCGATCCCTAAAATATCGCTTCCTTCAGCGGGAATAGCTCAGTTGGTAGAGCACGACCTTGCCAAGGTCGGGGTCGCGAGTTCGAGTCTCGTTTCCCGCTCCAAATTAGAGGACCTCCGGTAACGGAGTCATCCTCAGAAACAAAACCCCGCCCGCGGGGTTTTGTTTTTTCAGGCGAAGGCTTGCAGCGATTGCAAGCCGACGCAGCCGCAGGCAGTATGCTGTGGCAAGTCACCGGCCGGGTGGCAGAGTGGTTATGCAGCGGACTGCAAATCCGCGTACGCCGGTTCAATTCCGACCTCGGCCTCCAATTCGAAAAACGACCAGGGCAACCTGGTCGTTTTTTTTGCGCCATCGTTTCGTGCGAATCGACCGAAGCGAGAGGGTTGCGCGGCACCCGGTTCGAGGTTGCGCCGTGCTCCGTGCGCATTCGGGGTCGGTTCGATCCATTCGGGCAGTTGTGCAGGCGTGCATGCCGAGTTTGCCCGCAGGCTGCCCCGGGACCCGCGCGCATCGACCATCGCGAGTATCCGCAGTGGGCCGTTTCGCCGCGACCGCTTCGCGGATTCGACAGTCGGAGCGTCGGGATCGGATCGGGCACGCAAGCCGTCGCGACCCGATCCGCAAGCGCATTGACGACCCGTCCTCACGGCACAGTCGAGTGCGTCGCATCGCCGTTGTCCGGAGCAAGCGAAACCGTCCCCGGATGGTTCGGACAACGCTCTTGGTGTCGTGTCGCGCACGGCTGTCGTAAGCTATCGCGGTCACCGCATCCTGCCCGGATGGCGAAATCGGTAGACGCAGCAGACTTAAAATCTGCCGGGGGCAACTCCGTGCCGGTTCGATTCCGGCTCCGGGCACCACGACAGCGTTCGCAGCGATTCGCGATGATTTGCCGAGTAAGCAAGAGCCCCTGCTTTCAGGGGCTTTTTTGTTGCCCGCCGTTCGTCCGAGACCGCGTTGTGTCGCTTGCAGCCGGGGGCATATGGGGGCAGGATTGGGGGCATAAGGGGCATCAGGACGCCTCTGCAGGGTCGATGCCCCCATGGCCGCGAACACCGGAAAACTCACCGCAGTAGCTATCAAGAACGCAAAAGCGGGTGCGAAGCCGGTACGTCTGTTTGACGGCGGCGGGCTCTACATGGAATTGATGCCGAACGGATCGCGCTATTGGCGCATGAAGTACCGGTATGCAGGAAAAGAGAAGCGCCTTGCTTTCGGTGTGTTTCCCGAAGTGTCCCTAGCCGCTGCTCGTCAGAGGCGCGACGAAGCCCGCGGCGTCATCCGCAACGGGGAAGACCCCTCCGCCAAGCGTCAGGCCGAACGCCGGCTGGCAAGGCTCTCGAACGCGACGATCTTCCAAGCGATTGCCCAGGAGTGGCTAGAGAAGCAAAGCAAGAAGCTGGCCCCGGTGACGTATAGGAAGTCCGAGTGGCTGTTGGGTATGGCATCAGACGATCTGGGACGTCGTCCTATCGCGGAAATCAGCTCCCCCGAGATGCTGGCAGTCCTACGGAGGATCGAGTCGACCGGGCGCCACGAGACGGCATACAGGGTCAAACAGAAGGCTAGCCAGGTGTTCCGCTACGCGATTGCCACAGGAAGGGCCGAGCGGGACCCCACCATAGACCTCCGCGGCGCTTTGGCGCCCGTCGTGAGCCGTCCTAGGGCGGCCCTGACCAGCCCAAACGATGTCGCGGGATTGCTGCGAGCCACTTATGGGTACGAGGGGCAGCCGACGACGGCGGCCGCCCTCAAGCTGGGGCCACTCCTTTTTGCTCGCCCAGGCAATCTAAGGGCCATGGAATGGTCCGAGCTGAACCTGAACGAAGCTGAATGGCGGATTCCGGGCGGCAAGATGAAGATGCGGGAAGAACATGTCGTGCCTTTGGCCCCCCAAGCGGTTGCCATTCTTCGTGATCTAGAGCCGATCACCGGGCGAAATCGATTCGTATTCCCCAGCATCCGCACTCCTGATCGGTCGATGAGTGAGAACACGATAAATGCGGCCCTGCGCCGCCTTGGCTACGACAAAGACACGATGACCGGCCACGGCTTCCGTGCGTTAGCCAGCACGCGTCTCAATGAGATGGGGTGGGCCCCGGACGTGATCGAACGGCAATTGGCCCATGCAGAGCGAAACAAGGTCAGGGCGGTCTATAACCGAGCCCAATACATGGCCGAACGCAAAAAGATGATGACGGCTTGGGCCGACTATCTCGACAGGCTACGGACGGGCCACGAAAAAGTGGTCGAGTTCAAGAAACGCTGAAACGGGGGTGGATGATGAGCTGCGTGGTTCTGCAATTTCCCTTGCCTGGGCAACGGGCGCCCTCGTCTGCTATCAGTAGCAGCTATCCGCTAGGGGATTTGGTCCCATTCCGAATGCGAAACGAAAACGAACTTCTAGAAAGCGAAGCCTGCCTACGTACTGACCAGCTCAGGCCTGCCGGGACGGCATTCATGGAGAGGTTGGCAGAGCGGCTCCGGTATGACCCGGACCCAGAATTCGTGCGGATAGCAACGAGGACAGCAAGACTGATCGACGCCAAGACTTACGGCGAGAATCAGGAATAGCGGATGCCTGCAAACCGGAGCGGCTTGCAATGAATTTTGTTGAGTTTGAGGTACTGCTAGGACTTCAGCCAACTGGCAATGACAGTGATGCTGCGAGCATTACTGCGATAGCAGACGCATGGGAGCGGAAAATTGACGAGCTGGAAAGTCTTAGTCCATTAAAGCTTGTGCATCATAAAAGCCTGGTTTTCAGTCTTTGTGACGCATTCGATGGCGCGTCAATGTTCTCGCCAGTTTACGCGGCAATCTACAACGATGACCCGCCACCAAGGCCTTGCATAAACTGGGAGGAGCGAGTGCTCGTGGCGCTATCGCCTGGCGTACTTAAGCGCACTTCTAATTTGTCAAGCTTACTTTGCAAGGCCCTGATGGCGCAGGAGTTAATCTCCGGCGCAAATGAGCGTGCGGGTCGCTCCAGGTGGTCGAGGCTCGATGCAGTAAAAGAGTTGGCATTCAGGCGCCGCAAGGAAATGTTGAGCGTGTCGCGGGCTGAGGCAATCCGCAGAATGCTCCCAGAGGTTTTGGAGGCCGCCAAGGCGCAGGGCGAGCCGCTTACAGGTCAAACGCCCGAAGCCACCGTCACTAAGTGGTTCCGCGACGCAGGGGTTAAGTGACATGTGTATGCACGCATACATACTATCCGTGCACGCATAAGGGCTTATGACGTCCCCAGATGATCTATAGCTTGCCTAACCGAAGCCGCACAAGTTCGTGCGGTATCGGAGCAGCAAGTGAGCACGATTTCAAATCCAGCCTATCGGCCTCTCGTCGAGGCCTGTGGTGAGCACGGAATTAGCCGCACCATCGCGTTCGAGCTGGCGGCATCAGGCTACCTAGATACATTCAAAATTGGCACCAGGCGGTATGTCTGGATGCGAAGTCTTGAGACGCTTCCGGAGCGGGTCGCAGAGCGACGTGATTTGGGCGGTGCCGAATGATTGGCATCCTCAATGCAGTTCCCGTGCACGGGGTGATCTTCAACTTTCGATACGGCCGCCTTGTCGATCCGTCTCGCGGCCTGGTCTTTGGGGTCTTGGGGGAGCCTTGCAAGGCCAGCCGCGATGGATACGTTCGGGTTAAGCCCCGCGGCAATCAAAATGGCTGCCTCTACGCCCATAGAGTGATCTGGGAAACCGTCAACGGCCCCATCCCGAGTGGGCATTACATCGACCACAAGAACGGCCGCAAAGCTGACAATCGCATTGACAACCTTGAGCCCGTCCTGCCTAGGGAAAACAGCCTACGCGCGATACGGGCAGGCCTAGCTAGAACAGGCGAACAGCGAAGGGATTCCAAGCTTACCGCAGTGCAAGTTTGCGAGATTCGGCGAACTGGAGCGACGATCAGCTGTGGGGAGTGGGCGCGCGAGCTGGGCGTCGACCGCGCAACAGTTCGCAGCGCGCGTCGCCGACGGTCATGGCGACATATCGTATGCCACCGGGACGGCACCGCATCGGTGCGTCCGTCATGCCGTATGTCTACTCAGAAGCGGCCACGTCGAAAACGTGAAGCTGCCACTGGAGTAGGCGAATGATCGGGATAAAAGATCATTTGGCGAAGCAACTCCCCGATATCGGGGCTCGCTTACAGGAGCAGTTGGAGGCGCTTACCGGCGATCCGACGGCAACCGCTACTGAGGTCGCTCTCATACAAGCCCGAGGTTTGGTGACGCATCTGGAGCGCCTCAGTGACGAGTTGCGCTACATCAGATCCAAATGAAGAAGCCCCAAGCGTTGGCGCGCTCGGGGCTTCGTGAACAGGCAATCGGCTAGGACTGCGGGGCCAGCATAGTGCTGGTCCGTTCGAGGTGCAAGGGTGGGCAAGAGAACGAAGAAGCCGAACAAGTGGGACGAGATTCATGGAGGGATGGCCTTCGTCATTCCTGTGTCAATGCTGAGGCACCAGAACTTTAAGCGACTGAGCCCTTGGGGGCTAAAGCTGCTGCTAGACCTTGGCCGCCAGTACACCGGGTTCAACAACGGATACCTCTGCGCTTCTAGGTCACTCATGACCAAGGAAACCGGGTGGAACTCGACCCACACGCTGCACAACGCCGTGCGAGAGCTAGAGCATTACGGCCTAATCGTGTGCACCCGACACGGGGGCAGGAACAAAGCCGCGTTACATGCTCTTACGTGGCGTTCTGTCGATGGCAAGACCGATAACCCTCTGGAGGTGCCCTCCACGGGTAAGCCAAGCGACGCATGGCTGATAGAAGTCGGCCCTTTCGAGAGGAATGCAAATCGACTTCCGCGTGGGTCGAGGACCATCCGGAGGGCGGCATGAAAACGCAATCGCTGGTGCAGGTATTGCACCGCCCCCGTGCACCTACTGCACCAATGACCAGAAATACGGTGCACCTACTGCACCAAGAAAGACAGACTAGTGCACGTAGTGCATTAGTCATGGAGTTTTTAGGCCCGCTTACGGTGCACCTACTGCACACCTTAAAAGATTACCAGGAGGGTGCGACTGTTTGCAGGGCGCTCCGGGCTGCTCATGGTCTGCTCCAAAAGCCCTTAGCGCTACGGCGGCCGTTCTTCGTAAAGGATTGCGAGTCGGCGCTCCAGTCGCGCGGGGTTGTGTTACCCAATGGTCGACCTAAGTGGTTGAGCGCAAACAAAGTGACCCGTGCCGAGGCAGTGCTCCGGGCATGCCGGGTGCATACGTTCGCAATGCGTTCGCATCGGAGGCTGTGGTGACCAACTTCGATGTTACAAAAAGGCCCAAAGAACTGCGCCCGGAAGAATTGGCCCTGAGGCCGCGGCGTGCCCGGCCGCTTTCTACTCCTGGGGACGAGACCGAGAATCCGAACGAGTATTGGCTTGCAGATCGGGCCCGCTGTGATCTCACGGGCCTTGGCCTGATGGAGGCGTTCACAGATGCGTCGGCCGGGCCGAGTAAGCGCGAACTCGACTCAAACGCCGTGGACATCTTCGCTGGAGAGAACAGTGGGTTCGGCGTAGTGCAACTACCGGCCGACCTATTCGATGCAGATGTACGTCATTTGGCTTATCGGATCGTTCGCAGCGTCTATCTCATGGAGCCGCCAAAGAACCCACTGATGAGCGCCGTTTATCGAATGCTCGCCAAGCTTGCGGACCAGGGCATACAGACAAATATGGAGGCCGTAACGATCGGGCTCCTGTTGGGAGCGGCCAGGGTCCACGGACTCAAGATATCGACCCATCCCCGCCACTTGGCCAAGGAGGTCAAGTGCCGATACGGAGTGCTGTTGAAGATCAGAAAGGCTGCTCACATTGAGCTTTCCCGCCTATCACCGGCCCAACTGGGAGGCGGGAACCTACTCTAGTGGTGATGATGGTAAAGCCCTAACCGGGCTGCCCTTGGCGGGGCTAGAAAGAGGCTAAATGCCTATCCGAATTCGGCCGGCCCACCCCGGTCAATCGCGAGTCTGCCGCGTCATTGCAGACAACCCCGCCAGCCCTTGTCAGGCCAAAGACAACCGCTCGCCCCCCGGTCAAAGGGGGCGGTTCCAAATCTGGGATCGCCCTTAGCGAAGGCCATTGTTCTGCTCTGTTAGCAGTGGAGGACGGGTTCGTCCTGATAAACAATCAAAGAAATTCAATCAATGCCTTAGAAATTCACTCCCTGAGTAGATAGCTCGTTTGTCGCTACGTAAAGGCGGCACCTCCACCAGACAGGTGGGCACCCGTCGCAAGGATTGCGACCAAGTCAAACATGGACGTTAAAAATGGCATCTAAGACAACGTTAGTCCGGCCCGATGGCCAAGGCTGGTGCGACTTTCGCATCAGCGAGAGTCCCGATTTCTTCAACCAGGTGGCGAATCACCCGGCAGTGTTTCCTGCCGTCAGTTACGCGGGTCAAGAGCGAATTGACCTATCTGAAGCATGGGGCAGGCTAATCGGCCTTGAGTTCGAGGGAGGCGGCTTTCTCCTGGAACAACTGGGGCCCGGCTATCTGGAGGTGCACACGTTGTTCCTGCCCGGTGCTGAGGACATCCGCGCTAAGGCTTGGCTTGCGCTGACCTTCATTTTCACGCATACCGACGCTGTGGAACTGGTCACAAAGGTTCCGGTGGACAACGTAAAGGCGTTGGGACTTGCTAAAGCAGTTGGTTTCAATCAGCGCTTCAGGCGTACGAAGGCATGGGATAGATGGAGTGGTGCGGTTGATGTCGACTACCTAGGTATGACTCTGGATGAGTGGATCCGAACTGATCCTACGCTTGAGCCGGTTGGAGAAAGTCTCCATGAGATGCTGCAGGCTGAGCACGAGGTTAAGCACGAAGATGACCCCGCACATAACGCGTATGTGGGCGCCGCAGTCTTCTGCGCTTGTGCGGGAAACTTGACTAAGGGCGTAGCGATCTACAACCGATGGGCACGGTTTGCCGGGTATGAATTGGTCGAACAGGTCAGTGACACGGCTGTCAGCTTTGACGGCGTCAAGGTGGAGCTTGCTGCGGAAGGCTTTCGCATTGCCAAGGAGGCCGTCTAATGCCTGTCGGAGCAGTTACCGCGGCTGTTGGTGTCTACAGCGCCAATCAGGCCAAGAAGAGTTCAAAGAACGCCGCAAATGCAATGACTGGCGCGGCCGACGCTAGCAATCAGCTGCAATGGGATGCTTTGCAGCAGGCTCGATCCGATCAGGCGCCGTTTCGGGGAGCAGGTCTTGCGGGCCTTTACGAATACATGGCCATGCTCGGGTTGCCCCAGGGAGCAGGGAGCACAGCCCTCGCTGCCTCGGACCCGGCCTCGGCCTATTTGCAGGCAAATCCGGACGTGGCGGCGGATGACTATTTCGGCCAGAACCCGCTGAAGCACTACCAGCAATACGGCCAGAAAGAGGGCCGTGTGTGGGGTGCTGCGCCCAGTACGGGCCAGGGCTCAGGCACCGGCTATAGCTCCCAGACCCAGCAGCAGGCGTTTGACAGGTTTCGTAGCACGCCTGGGTACCAATTCGGGCTTAACGAGGGTCAAAAGAACGTTGAGACTTCGGCCGCGGCTCGTGGCGGCTTGTTCTCCGGCGCGACTGGCAAGGCGTTGCAGCGTTTCGGTAACGACTACGCCGACCAACAGGGGTACAGACCCTATATGAATTCTCTGGCGTCCCTTGCTGGCATTGGTCAGACGGCATCCGCTCAATCCGGCCAGTGGGGTCAACAGACCGGTTTCAACATGGGACAGAACTTGCTGACTGCAGGCCAAAATCGCGCCTCAGGCTTGTTAGCTTCGGGCGCATCGAACAATGCCGGCCTAACAGCGTTGGCGGGTGGATTCAACGACTGGTGGGGTAGTCGAGACAAGTCGCTCAACGGTGGTTGGTATCTCGGCAACAACCCGGGGAGGGGCTAATGGGAAGCATCTTGGATTTCATCACTGGAACTTCGCTCAATCCGTTGGCTAACGTCGAGTACGTGCGTCAGCGCGGTATAGAAGGTGAACAGAAGGGACGGCAGTCGCGCCTTGCGGATCTAGCAAGTAGGGCCTATCAATCGTCCGTAGGTGAAGGGCAGGACTATATCGCCCGGATGATCAAGACGGACCCTGCCGCGGGATTACAGTACGGCGATAAATTGCAAGGAATGGAAGACGCCCGGATGCGCAAGCTAGTGGGTGCTGCTCGCGCAATGCGCACCGCGATTGACACGCGGAACCCGACGCAGATCGAGTCAACCTGGCAGACGGTCCGCCCTTTCGTACAGCGAGAATTCCCGGGCCAGTACGATGAACGTTGGAATGCGAACTACGCAGCAACGGTAGACAAGGTTTTGAGCCTCGAACCGATGTTCCAAGGTGCTAGCTCAATGCCGACCGATGTTCGTTCGTTTGAGTTCTTTACGAAGGGATTGAACCCGGAGGAGCGCGATCGCGCGCGGCGCGTGGAGCTGGGTATCGAGGGAAGGGCGCCAACAGGCGGATTTGGGTTCAAAGAGATCACGGGGATTGATGGTCGTGCTCGCATGGCGCGCACTAACCCGCGCACGGGCGTGCTTGAGGTTTATGACGAAACCTCGGGCGAATTTAGCCCGCTGGGCGGCGCGGGACAGCTTAATCCCGGAGGTGTGTCCGTGCCGGCCGCGATGCCGCAGGTCGCGCCCCAGGAAGCTAACGGCATGCAGGTCGTGTTCGACGACCAGGGCCAGGCCGGCATACCTCCCCAGGTGCGAGCGGCGATCGAGGCTAATCCGAATGCATGGGCCGCGGCCAACGACGGCAGCCAGGCGCGCATTGGCCCGCAGCAGCCGTCGTCTCCGGCGGCGCGGCAACAGGTCAATCCCGCACTTGGCGTTAGCATGTCGCCGGCCGAGAAGGCATTCGCAGAGCAGAACGCGAAGAACGCTGCGGAAATTGCCGCATACCGCCAGAAGATCCCGCTTGAGGCCGAACTCGCTGGCGCGGTCGAGGGAGCGAAGGCTAGCGCCAAGACCCAGGCCGAGGTAAGCGCACAGCAGGGCACTCGATCCCGTGACGCGGGGCAGGTTCTGTCGCTGTTGGCCCAGGCAGAGAAGCTGTTGCCCAGGGCTACCGGCAGCGGCGGCGGCGCGCTGCTCGACACTATCGCCAGTGCCGGCGGCTACGCAACCGAGGGCGCGAAGGCGACAGCGCAGCTGAAGACCATCGCCGGGCAACTCATCTCCAAGATGCCACGCATGGAAGGGCCGCAATCGAATGCCGACGTGAAGTTGTACCAGGACATGGCGGGCGACCTCGCCAATCCGACCACGCCGCGCGAGCAGCGCCTTGCCGCGCTTCAGACTATCCGACACCTCAACCAGAAGTACGCCGGCCAGAACAGCCAGGCTTCTCCGCGCCGTGCCGCGCCCGTACCTGGCACCGTGCAAGGCGGCTATCGCTTCCGCGGTGGGAACCCTGCTGACCCCAACTCCTGGGAGCGCATGTAATGGGCGGCCCCTGGGAGGAGTACCAAGACGTCGGCGCGGCACCGGCTGCTGCCGCGAACGCCGAGGCCGGCCCCTGGACGCAGTATCAGCAGCCTGCGGACTTCAGCGACGTCACCGCTACGTCGTCGACCACGGCGAAGCCCCCGAAACAGCGGACGACGGCGCAAAAGCTAGCGCGTGAGGTCGGCGGCCTGGGGCTGCGCAATGTGGTTGAAGGTGCCGCTGACCTTGCCGGCATAGTGACCGACCCAGTCCTCGACGTTATCAACTGGGCCGGCGAGAAGGGGCCAACGACCAATAGCCTCATCACCGGCAAGCCGGAACGTCGATGGCCCGAGCAGCAGAGTACGCGGGCTTCGTGGTCGGGCCTGCTGGATCTCTTGGGTGTGCCTAAACCTGAAAATGATCGCGAGCGCGTCGCTGGGGACATAGGACGCGCATTGACGGGCACAGCGTTGACTATGGGCGCTGGCGGTCTGCTTAACGCTGGCCGAGCGTCAATCACCACTCCGACAATCGGGGGACGAATCGGAGATCTGCTAACTGCTCAGCCCGGTTGGCAACTTGCGTCAGCTGTGGGAGGTGCTGGCGCTTCTGGAGCAACTCGTGAAGCGGGAGGCGACGAAGGGGCCCAGGCGCTGGCTGGCTTGCTTGGTGGTTTCGCTCCACAAGCGACAGGCGCCCTCGGTGCCGGCAGTTTGCGGACGCTTGCAAGAGGTCGGAATGGTGAGCAAATGCAAAAGACCATTCGTGATTTTGCGACGATGGGAGCAACGCCCTCTGTTGGGCAAGCGACAGGCAGTAGAGCTATTCAAGGCGTTGAAAGCTTGTTGGCCGGTGGTCCGACCAGTTCGGGTGTGATGGCTCGCTTTGCAGAACGACAGGCCGAACGCATTGGGGACGGGCTTCAAGCAACTGCAAACAAGCTCTCTCCCAGGTCTAGCGCAGAGCAGGCTGGTCGAGCCATAAAGCATGGCGTCTTGGGCGAGGGCGGATTCAAGGAAACCGCACGTAACCTGCAGAGCCGACTGTACGATGATCTGGATAAACAGATCGACCCGAGCACGCGTGTTGAGGTCTCAGGTGCCGAACAGGCCTTGAAGAACTTGAACCCGGCTATTCCCGGTGCGCCGAATCTATCTCCGCTGTTCCAGAACGCACGGATCCACGGGATCGAGAGAGCCCTGAAGCGTGACGCGTGGGGTCCTGAAGCTGTGGCCTCCCGCCCGGGCATGGCGGATCAGATCCAGCAGACTGCGGACATGCTTAAGAGCCGTGGGGCGGCCGTCGATCAACTGAATTCAGCAGCCGCGGCCGCGATTGAGCGGCAAAACGTCATGCGTACATCTTTGGGGCAGAAGCCGATTGAGTTCGTGCCATATCCGACCATCGGGAAGGCCGACGTCGATCAAGAAATCTCAAAGCTTCTGGCCGAAAAGGCGGACGGAAAGCTGCCCTATGAAGCCCTGAAGAAGCTACGGACTGTCGTTGGCCAAGAGATTGAAGATGCGGGGCTAATGTCCGATGTGCCGCGTAGCAAATGGCGCGCGTTGTATAGCGCGCTGTCCAACGACATGCGGATGGCAGCAGAGGCAAAGGGGCCTGAAGCGGTGCGCGCCTGGAGTCGCGCGAACAAGTACACGAACTTCCTGATGAAACGTATGGACGCGATCCAGCACGTCATTGACAAGAACGGGGGGCCGGAACGTGTATTTGAGTCGGCCATGAGTGGAACACGAGATGGCGGCACGACCCTGCGGGCAGTTATGCAATCGCTGCCCCTGGATGCACAGAAGACCGTAACCGCTGCGACCATCAAGCGGATGGGGCTGGCGACACCTAATGGTCAGAACACCTCGGGGGACGTATTCAGCGCTGGGACGTTCATGACGAACTGGAATCGTCTTAGTCCAGAGGCAAAGCGGTCGCTATTCGATCGGTACGGCAGCGATTTCAGCAAAAACATGGATCGAATCGCGAGGGTGGCTGACAACATCAAGAGGGGTAGCAAGGTTTACGCGAATCCTTCTGGATCGGGTGATCGGGTGGCCGCGTATAGCTACGGGGTCGCTTTAGTGGGATCGCTGCTGTCCGGCCGTTTGCCTACTGCAGGTCTGTTGGCGGCGGGCGGCGTGGGTGCAAACGCCTCGGCACGAATTCTCACTAGTCCGCGCGCCGTTGCATGGCTGGCGAGGTCAACAGATCTCCCGAAAGCGGCCGCTTTAGCATCTATACGACAGCTCGCTACAGGCTCGGATGACCCTGGGGTTTTAGCTCTACAGCAAGCGATAAATAGTTATGAAGGCGTAGAACAGCCCTAGGCAGACCAAAGCGATTGAACCCAGTACAAGAATGGGCGTAATGAGACCGAAAAGCACGTCGTCATACCAATGCGGCGGATTTTTGCGCTCCCATTCTTTGTGTTGGATTTCAGCCCACGCCCGATCTGGGTCGTAGCCTGATCCTTGCCATTTATCGTCCATCGACCGTCCTCCTCGGGCGTGGCTTGATCTTACGGGGATGCGAGCGGACGGATCTAGCCGCTTGTCAGCTGTAAGGGCGCGGACTCAGGGGCCTAAAGTAGGCCGAAATAGACCTCTTAGGCCTTGCTTGGGCGTAGTAGGGGGGCTTTCGGTCCTGAAAGGACGGTCGCCTGAGGCGGGGCGGCTCAATTGCCGGAGGTGTTGGGGCGGCGGCGTGTCCATTTCGTCCATGGGTGGGCGCGCCGTCGCTGCCTTTGGCTGGGAGTTTTTGGACGTGTCAACGCGCGCGAGGGCATGGGAAATCGAGACAGGCCGTGGCAGCCGATTTGGCCAGCCACGACGGCTGAAGTAGCAGCGGGAAGCCGTAGTACTGCCCCGGGGCCGATGGCCGTTCGCGTTCGGAAGTCCTCGCCCATGGGGGGGCTAGGTCGATTGCAGAGGGGCTATCGGCTTAGCACGCCCTGGGCCGGCGGCTTCTCCCTCTAATTGTCAATCAAGACAATCAAAAAGTACGAAGCGGAGCTTCGCGAAGACAATCTATGTAGTTCAATGTCCATCTGGGTCGTTCACGGGTACCTCTGTCGCATCACTATCAGGTATGGAGGCACTTGCAGCGGCCTCCGCTGAAGTGGCTGCGACATCCGCTACGCTAGCCGCAGTATCAGCTGAAGCAGTCGCGGTGGCAGAAATCGAATCTTGAAGTGAGCCACGATTTAGAGCGTCGGCAATCCATTTCGCATCTTCGCTGCGCTGTTTTTCCGATTCATCTAAACGAGCTGTGGCTACCGAGATTGCCCGATCGTGTTTGGAAATTTCCGCCAGTTGAGCAGCGGTCAAGGCCTCAAGAGCTTGGAGGCGCTTTTTGCTTAGCTCAAGATCTTTTGCTGTCCCCGTGGGCTCCATGGAGACACGGGCACGAGCATAGTTCTCTGCCATTCGTGATTCGAGTTTTTCAAGTTTGCTGAGGACTATCTCAGCGGCTTCCTTATTTTCCTCACGGGATGCAATCACCCGAGTTCCAACGTTTCCTGCAACATTGCTGTACTCAAGCTTTGGCTTGATTACTACCCCAGCAATCACCCAAATAGCGGAAGTTGCGATCATCAAGGAGGCGAGTGAGCCAGAACCCAGATGTATCTCGCGATCTCCCCACTTTCCTTTGAACTCGGTGGGGGTAGTGGCGACCTTTCCGCGGGCGTGCACAAGGCGATAGCCAATCACGATGCAAGCAAAGGCGCCAAAGAAGAGAAGTCCACACAAGGCATAAGCCACTGCTACCAGTTCCATATGGCCCCCTGAACTTAGGTCGAGGATTTCGACGTCCTGTTCCTCTTTAACGCAGGTGAAGCACGTTCCGGGACAGGGGGCATCTGGCGCGCGCCTGGGAAGTGCCTCGGCCCTGTGTGGTCGGCATTACTATTCGGCGGCTCTCGATCTGATTAGGGCTGCTTGCGGCGCTGACGAACGAGGGGCTGGGAGGTCGGTGCCAGAACCAGGGCCGGGAGAAGTGGCTTTAATTCTTCCTGGGAGGCGATCTGGGGCCCGTCGGGGTTTTCCGCTAGGGAGGGGGCTGGGCGGGGGATCTTGCGCCGTCATGCCGCTCCTAGGGGCATGCGTGCCAGCGAAGCTAATTCGTCGCGCCTTTCGTACCGCTAAAAAGACCGTTCACGACAATTGCTGTCGGACGCTCCTATTGCATGCCCATATCGGTTTGCCCTCGACGCCAGGTTTCTTGTAAGTAATTGAATTTAGATGTTTTTTATCTGGAAGTCCGGTTTCGGAACTAAATTGCGTCAACTATGGTCAAGAACACCGTGAATAGCTTCCCGCCCAATTGCGACTATTGTTCACATGGCGTGTCAATAGCTTTGCTAATGTTCGCGCCGAATCAACCAATTGGAGCCTCCGGGGGGAGGAACCATGTCCAAGCCAGTTATGGCTCACGTACAGAACGGAGTTGCAGAAGCCGTGGCCGCTGAGCTGCACGTTTTGCTGTGCCCGGCCGCTGAAGGCGGCTACTTGGCGCAGGGTGTCGAAGTCGACTACACCGCGACAGGACGCACTGAAGAAGAGGCGAAAGAGCACTTCGCCGAAGGCTTTACCCGTACTGTGTTGGCCTACTTGAAGCGGAGTCGCTCACTCGACGGCCTTTTCAGGTCAAGAACACCTCAGGAATATGTGGCGCAGTATTACGCCAATGCTGTCCAGCCAGAGCTGTGTTGCGTTGTGTCGCGGAGTCGTGTTGACGTTCCCGCTGACACTCCTGTTCCGCACGAGATCACATTTCTGCGTCAAAACCATATCGGTGCATGAAGCTCAAGCGAGGCGCCTGGGATGGCGCGCAGCAAAGAACGCATGTCCTCAAGGTATTGCGTGAAAGCGGTGTGTCTGTTCAGCCAGAGAACGATGATTACTATCTTCTGGTAGACCCAGAAGGTGATCCGCTTGTTATGCATGTTCCAAACCCTGTGCCAAGTGAAATCATCGAAGCTCTCTATCGGCATTTCGGACATCTCGGATTTAAGATCACTGACCTTAGATCCCCACATGGCGGGCACTGAGCGCCACAAAAGACTTTTTTGCGCAATCGGTGGATGCTATCGATCCACTGTTGAAGCAGGCGTGGTAGACCGAAGTTTTAGTAGGTTTTCCCTGACAAGATTTTGCGCTGCTCACTGACTAACTTCGCCAAGGCCGTTTGGCAGTCTATTGCTGCTGGCAGCGTGGTGCCGAACGGAAGAGTGGTTAGCGACTTCCGGGGGCAGCTCGACCACGCGGCATGAAGGGCTCTTGAGCCGAGGCCTTCGCCAGCCCCCTTCGGATCGCTGAATCATTCAGTGGCCGCGACAGCCGGTCGCATCCCGTGAGAACTCCGGGAGCAAAATGCGGCACATGGTCACAAAACTGCCGCCCCTCGGCTCCCGAGGGTTCACTCCCCGCGATCTGTCGACGTTGCCGGCACTGCCAGATGGTTTCGACTGGTCGCACCCAAATTACGGCAACCGTCTTAGGACGGACGACCGGGTGGAAATCCTGCTCGACGGCCGGAGAGTCGCGATAGTCGAGCCGCTTGCCAATGGCGCCGGCTGGGTCGCCTTCACTGGGTGCTACCGGGACGACCGAGAGCAACGGCATCACATCTGGGTCACTGAGTTCGATCGCGGCGTCGACTACGTCGTCCATTGGGTTGAGCGGTATGGCTCGGCGATTGCCGACCAAGCCCGCGCCATCTTTCAAACCCTTGTCAGCCGCCACGGGCATCGCATCCCCTATGAACGAACAGACGCTCCAGGCACTTCACAGCAGCATTCAGGCCCTCGGGCATCAGGTCCCGAGACTTTTGGAGCAACACCCTGAAGAGGGCGACTTTTGCTCAGCCTTTGCTGAACTAGCGGACCCCATCATGGAGTTCGCCGATCGCGCGGGCGAGGACGCCAGCGAATACGCGCTGCAGGCGATCGACGAGCTCCTGATCAAGGCCGGCATGATCGACCCCGCGCACCGGCAGACCTGATTACGCCGCCATGCGGTGCTCGTAATAGGGCCGCTCGCGGTCGTCGAGAATCGCGTACATGTCCGCAAGGTTCTTCGGGTCCGGGTTCAGCCAGGCGTCGATGTTCTCGGGCTTGATCGGGATGATGCAGCGGTCGTGCCCGGCCGCCGCCACTTCAGGCGGCGGGTCATCTGTGATCGCAGCAAACGACAGCAAGTCGGGCTCGCCGCGGCCCTGCCAGTGCGACCACAGGCAGGCGACGACCATCCGCTTGCCCGTGTTGGGCTTGAACTCAAGGATGACGTCTTCCTCTTCCTCGCCGGCGCCCAGCGGCCGGCCCTCCATGTCGTGCCGCTTGACGTGCTCGTAGAAGGCGTCGGCGAGCATCACGCCGTGGGTGAACCCGAACTGGCCCTTCCAGAACTTCTCCAGATTGTCGCGGCGGGCGTTGTAGGTGCCGGGGTACTGGCGGTCGTAGGAGGCCGGCTTGCCGCAGGGGCGGCACTGGTAGCGCATGAACTTGACCACGCGCCGGCCGCCTTCCGAGACGATCACCGGGGCCAACGAAGCGGGGTAGATGCGGGAGTCCCGGTCCTTCAGTTCGGTGCGCTGCAGGTCTTCGAGCTTCGCTTTGAACTGGCCGATCTTGTTGGTCGCGACCCGGACATCGTTCTCGGCCTTCTTGGTCACCTTGGTCTTCAGCGATCGCTCGGCGTCGGCCAGGCGCTTCGCCTGGGTGAAGAGATCCTGCTGCGTCTTTGTGGTCGCCTGAGCTTCCCAGGCTGCGATCTCGGCCCTGATGCGGGCCTCCTCGGGCGTTTGCGCCTCGTTGAACCAGGCGCGGAAGGCCTTCGGCAGCTTCTTGACCCATTCGTCGCCCATCTGTTCCCAGTATTCGGCGACGTAGGCGTCGAGGCTGAGGGTCGCCCCGAACTCCTTCACGTATTCGCGGTACTCGGCTCGAACCTTGGCGGAATAGCACATGAGAGTGCTCGGGCTAGGCTGGTCTATAAATCCTAGCGACTTCTCGGAATGAATGTGAAATGTGTCGCATTAAGCGGGGTGGTGATGAGCGGAGTCACTTCGAGAAGTCCTAGATGCGTCGATCCAGGCGCGTCCGTGGCAACGATCTACCCAAGAGGCGGAACCTGGTACATCAATTTCCGACAGGGTGATCGGCAGGTCCGCGTCTCTCTCGGAACGACTGACCGGAAAGAGGCAGAGGCCTTACAAGCCTCGGAAGAAGGTCCAGGTCACGTAGAAGGCGGGGGCATTTTTGGGGGCATGGAAGGAAAATCTGTAATTTAATAACGTATAAAAACAGTGACTTATGGCTAGTATTGGGAGCCGGCTCCGGCACCATCGCGCGGTTCTGGGAAAACGTTTGGATTTGCGCTTCGGGTCCAGCGCCCCCAGCGCAGCACGCGGCCTGCCGAAAACCGCTTTCCCAGCAGGTTTTTCCCACGCCGCATCGGATATCGCGCTCGGCTCGTTCGGGCGCCGCGTGCGCGCCGATAACGGGGCGGCCGCGCCGGCCCGCCTCAAACCTTCTTCCAGAAAATGATCGTTCCGGTCAGCCCGCCGTGCGGTTTCAGGGCGTAATCGGGGATTTCGCCGGCGCGTACGTAGCCCAGCTTTTCGTAAAAGGCCGATGCGCCTTCGTCGCTGGCGGTATCGAGCACGAGCAACGAGCGTCGGTGCTCGACTGCGAGTGTTTCGACGGCGCGTATCAGCGATGAAGCCACGCCCCGGCCGCGATAGTCGCGGCACGTCATCAGTTTCGCGATCTCGCCGCGATGCGGTTGATTGGGCGGGCAATCGAGCAACAAGGTCACGGTGCCCACCAACGTGTCTTCATCGAAGGCGCCGAGCACGATGCGCGCGCCGATATCGGCCGCCGCCAGGGAGTTGCGCCAGAACGCCTGCGCCTGCGGCGGCGGCAGGGGATGCATGAAGCCGACCGAGCCGCCGTGGGCGACGACGTCGACCAGCAGTTCGCTCAGCATCGAGAGGATTTCGGCCGAGGACGACAGCGCTCTGATCTCCAAGGCGGGCATATCGATGGAGTGCATATCGATGGAAAGCATGCGGCTCAGCTCCTGGCCAGGACGACGAGGTAGACGCAAGGTCTCGGTGTGTCGTTGGCGAGCGTGACGTCCGACGGCGCGCCGAAGCCGAGGCAATCGCCGGCCTGCAATCGGTGGCTTTCGCCACCTTCGACGATGCTGAGCTCGCCCTTGATCACCCGGATCGCCTGGCGGATGCGGGCGTAGGACGAGGCGGGCAGGCAGACGCGCCGTCCCGCGGGCATCTCGACCTCGACGATCTCGATCGGATGGTCGGGGCGGACGAACACCTGTTTGCGCCGATAGCCGGTTTCCGGATCGCGCCAAACCGGTTGCGCGTCGGCTCGCGACAGCCGGCCGGCATCGCCTTCGGCGCGCAGCAGCAGCCCGGCCAGGGTCAGGTCGAACGCGCCGGCCAGGCGGACCAGCAAGGCCGCGGTCGGGCTGGTCTCGCCGCGCTCGATCTTGCTGATCGCAGCCTTCGACACCTCCGAACGCGCCGCCAGGTCGGCCAGGGACCAGCCGCGGGTTTCGCGCTCCAGGCGTATCCGGCGGGCCAGTTGCAGGCTCGATTCGTCCAGTAAAGTGGTCATTCGTATCTTTTACTGGACGTTCCCGTCCGGCGTCAATTGCGCTCGGCGAGAGAGGGGAGACGCGGGCCTGGCGCGCGTGGAAGTCGCCGAGAAGGCCGTGCAGCAAGGCGCTCGGCCGGTCCGGGCGGCGCCCCGACCCGGCCGCGCCGATGCGATGCGGCCGGCCGAGACCGTCGTCGCCTGGGTCAGACTCAGGATCGATTCACGTGCGGCTAACGCTTGCGGGCGCAGGCTGGCCCGTCACCACGACGCAATGTCGTATTCAGCCATTCAGGCGCAGAAGATTCTTTTCCTTCCGCATCAGCTTCGCACTCCCACGTCCGGCGAGTGCACGGTCTTGGTCGTTTATCGCGTCGCTGGAGACGGTTATGAACGATCGGCGTGACTAGCGTTTGCGGGTTCCGCATCCGGTTTTGGTGCGGCTTCGGCTGCAGCGCCGGCGCGGCACGAGCGGATCGCCGGCGCGCCGAATCGAAGAGTCAACGATCCATCAGGAAAAGCGAGGCGGCGAGGAAAATCTTCGCCGTCGTTTAGGTGCGAGCCAAGGAGTCGACGGTGCGGGACTCTAGGTCCGGCACTGCCGCAGCGGCTCGCGATGGAATCAGCCGGGCGCAACGCAACCCGTTCGCCGTGTGCCGGAGAGACCGATGCAAGAGAACGTCGAATGGTTCTATTTCACGCTGGGAAACGGCCAGAGCATCGGGCCGCTGCAACTGCGGCGAATCTGGATGGAAGCCTGCAGCTCCACCAATGTGAGCGTTCACCGCACGCATCGTCTGTTGTTGGGAAAACAGACGGCGATCTATTCCTTGCGCGCTTCGCCCAGGCTCGGCGATCTGCGCATCGTCGAGTCGCGTCTTCGCCGGCTGCTGGACGATTCCAGGCTCAGCAGTGTCTTAACTTTCGTGTCGCATTGAGGTTTTCATGCAGCTTATGTTCGATATCGCCGTTGGCAAATGCGAATCCATCGACCAATCGTCGGTGACGGTTCGCCTCGACAGCGCCATCGTCAGTCGTCTTATCCCCGGCCGTGCCTGGAGCCGCTCCGGCACCAGCATCCTTAAAATCAGCCTGCGCCTGTGCAGCGAGCGCAGGCCGCCCAAGGTCGGCAGCGAGACCTTCCTGCAGCGCGAGGCCTTGTTGCGCAATCCGCTCGCCAGCCTCGATTTGCTCGGCGACGGCGAGTTCACCCCGGTCAGGCTGCGCGCGCTCGGCACCGATACCGATCCGCAGTTGCCCGAGGCGGCGCCCGTCCGCGGCAAGGCCGACCGCGCACCCTCGCGTCCGCGCAAGGATTCCTGACCCGGCACGGCATGGCATAGCCCTTCTGTGGGCGGCTCAGGGCGCTGGTCTCAAGCGTGGCTGCGCCCGAATTCAGTCAATTCAGCGTTTGCTGCGACGCAGCATGTATGTGACCGATTTGGCACATACGCTCGTGAAGCGACCGGTCGGGTCGCCAGCCAATACCTGAAGCCAAAACCTGAAGGGCATGAGCCAATGAAGTCGTCATTTCGTATCGCCTTGCTGTGCGGCGCGGTGCTTTCCGCGCTCGGTGTTTCCTCCGCCGCGGTCGCCGGCGGCAGGCCGGACCTCGTCCTGGCCGGGCTGAAGGCCGGCCGTGCGCACCAACCGGGAGAGCTCCTGGTGAAATACCGCGACGGCAGCAATGCCGTACAGCAAGCTTCGGCCCGTCAGGCGTTCGGACTGCAAAAGCTCGACACCCTGCGTGGCGGCAATTCCTCGCGCGGTGAGCTCGCCCTGATGCGGGTGCCGGCCGGGCGCGATCTGGCCGCGACCCTGTACGAACTCGGCAAGAACCCGAGCGTCGAATACGCGGAACCGAACTGGCAGTACGAACATCAGGCCAGCTCGAACGACACCTATTACACCAACGGTTCCCTGTGGGGCATGTACGGCTCCGGATCGAGCCCGGCGAACCCATACGGCTCGCAGGCCGCGGTGGCCTGGGCCGGCGGCCACACCGATTGCAGCAACGTCGTCGTCGGCATCATCGACGAAGGCTATATGTATTCGCATCCGGACTTGGCCGCCAACGCCTGGACCAACCCCTACGATCCGGTCGACGGCGTCGACAACGACGGCAACGGCTATATCGACGACGTGCGCGGCTGGGACTTCGAAGGCAACGACAATCAGGTCTTCGACGGCGCGGGCGACGATCACGGCACCCATGTGGCCGGCACCATCGCCGGTGCGGGCGGCAACGGCCAGGGCGTGGCCGGCGTGTGCTGGAGCGGCGTCAAGCTGATCAGCGGCAAGTTCCTCGGCCGCCGCAGCGGCACCACCGCGAATGCGATCAAGGCCATCGACTACTTCAACGACCTGAAGTCGCGTCATGGCCTGAACATCGTCGCGACCAACAACTCCTGGGGTGGCGGGCCGTTCTCGCAGGCGCTTCAGGATGCGATCGGCCGCGCCAACACCGCCGGCATCCTGTTCGTGGTCGCCGCCGGCAATGCCGGCGTCAATTGCGAAACCTCCGATTGTTATCCGGCCGAGTACCCGAACCCGAACGTGTTGTCGGTAACGGCGTTGCGTTCGAACGGCACGCAGATCTACAGCTACGGCTCGACCACGATCGATATCGGCGCGCCGGGCTACGGCATCTGGTCGACCGTGCCGGTGTCGTCGAAGGGCAACGTCATACCCAGCTATGCGAGCTACAACGGCACCTCGATGGCGACGCCGCACGTGACCGGTGCGGTGGCCTTGTATGCGTCCTCGCATCCGGGCGCGACCGCGGCCGACATCAAGAGCGCGATCATGAGTTCGGCGATCGCCACGCCCTCGCTGAGCGGCAAGACGGTGAGCGGCGGGCGTCTCAACGCCAGCGGCTTCTGAGGCCGCGCTAAAGACCGATCGTAAAAGACCGGCCGTAAAAGAACAGGCCCCGGGAAACCGGGGCCTGTTCGTTGTTGCGCCGGGTGAGGGTCAGTTTTGCGCCGGCGTGTTCTCGGCGAAGTACTCGTGGCTGTCGGCGTTGTCGAGCGCGTTGGTCGGGTTGCTGATCGCGAGGTTCTTCGCGCCGGCCTGGCCGTAGACGTGATCGTCGGTGCCGGCGACGGCATCGAAGTGGCTCATCTCGTGGATCAGGGTGCCGGCCTTGGAGTCGGTGCCGGTCAGCGACGCGGACCAGAATGCGCGGCAGACGTAGATCTCGTAAGGCTGGTTCGGATAGACGTAGGCGTAGTACTTCTGGTTGCAGCCGCAGTTGACGGTGATGGCGCCGTTGCTCTGGTCCATGGCGGCGTCGATGGCGACGAAGTGCTGGCTGGCGGTGCCGTAGCGTTGCGAGGTGTAGGCGCCGAACCAGGTGGTGTAGCGCGGGCCCACGGTGCCGGCGCCGAGATAGCTCTTGGCATTTTCCGAGTAACCGCGCGCGGCGGTGATGGCGCTGCCGATGGTGTCGATCTGGGTCGCGCTGCAGCTCTTGTAGGACACGCCGTTGACGACGCTGCTGCCGCCGCCACCGGGCTTGCCCTGACCGCTGACCTCGCCCTTGCCGTTGACCCACAGGCTCAGCGGAGCGCTCTTGGCGACCAGCGGCAGGCCGTTGTCCTGGCGCAGCAGTTTGCCGTCGGATAGCGAAGCGAATTGCAGCGGCGAATCCAGGGCGACCACGTATTGGCCGCTTTGCGAGAAGTCGTAGGCCTTGGACAGGTCGACGACGCTGCGCAGGGTTTCGCCGGCGCGCAGGATCGTGAAGTCGGCTGCATCGGGCAGGCCGCGCTTGATCATGGGGCCGTTATAGGAAACCGCTACGCCGTCGCGGCTGATCTCGAACAACTTGGATTCGGCGAGATTCGAAGGCAGTTGCCATGTGGGCACGCGAGCGGTGTGACGGCTGGTGTTGGTGACGGTGACTTCGACCTGGCCGCCGAAGTGTCCGTTCTGATCGGCGAGCGCCATCAAACCGATGCGCAAAGGATTGTTCTTTTCGTGTGGCGGGGCGGCGGTGACGGAGGCGATCGCGCCGGCGAGAACGACGCTGCCCGCGACTGCGGACATGAGACTGATTTTCATTCAAAAATCCCCGAGAAAATGAACGGCAAAGTCCGCGAGGGCGGACACGTCCACGTAACCAGAATGTCGCCCTGAATGCATTGTGCGACGCATCACGCTTTAATCGGTCGAGGTTAAGGCGTGCGGCGGATACTGCGGTGGAAGAGCCGGCAAAAACGTATGCTCGGCGCCTTCATCCGGACTTCACGCACGATCACGACGAGGTGTTTGCCATGCGGTACATGAAGCGAGCGGGTATGGCCCTGTTGCTGGGTTTGAGCCTGGCGGGGGCCGCGCAAGCACAGACGGTCGGTTACAACATCCGCACCGGCGACGTCTGGGTCGATACGCGGCTCGGTGAGATCAACGACTACGGTCGTCGCTATCGCGAGCCCTTCATCCACGAGATCAGCGGTTATTACGGCGCACCGCGTTCGCTGATCGACGAGTTGCTCGATCGCCGCGGCTGGGCCCCCGGCGATGTTTACTACGCATGCGCGATCGCGCGTGCGCTCGGCGTGCCGTGTCTGAACGTCGTGCGCGAATACGATCGCAACCCCGGCCAGGGTTGGGGGGCGGTGGCCAAGCGGATGGGCATCAAGCCCGGTTCGCCGGCCTTCCATGCGCTCAAGCGCGGCGCCATCGGTACCTACGACCGCTGGGGCTATCCGATCACCGTCAATCAGTCGGTGCACGTGGATTGGGCCCAGCACGGGCCGGGCAAGGGCAAAGGCAAGAGCAACGGCCATCCCGGCGGCAAGAAGAGCGGAGCCGGCCCCTCGCATTACGACCACCCGAGTTCGAAAGGAAACGGACGCGGCAACTCCGACAAGGGCGGTGGCCATGGCAAGGGGCAGGGTGGCGACAAAGGCCACGGCGGCGGCAAGGGCCAGGGCAAAGGAAAGGACAAGGGTCACGGCTGAGTCGGGCCGGTAAGAAACGGACCCGAGGCGTCAGCCTCGGGTTTCGTTCAATGCAACCGGCAAAGACCAGTCGCTGAGATTTTTCGGGTTTAAGGCTCGGCTCGCGAGCCAGGCGCGAGCCGAAGCGCCGCGCCGAGGTCATCGCCGCGATACGCGATCGCAGTTCCCGATTGATCGAACGCAGACGCAGCCGCAACGGCATGCGCGTCCGAACGCAGCGCGATATCTCCCCGCTTCTTGCAAATAGACGCCGACGGCCCGCGCCGTCGCGGCGCCTGCGACGCCGACCGGCGATTCTGTCCCGGTCGCGATGCAGGCAGGCCGGGGAAGCTGCTTCATTCGCGGTCGACGCCAGGAATCTCGCATTCGACAGGGAAGTCGGCATCGAATGCGGTGCTTCCGGCGCGCCGCAGGTCCAGGGACGACCGTCGGGATCGCCGGTCTGCTTCATCACGACATTCCACCCAACGCAGGATGCGGCATGTCGCCGCGTGTTCCTGTGCGGCACGACGGGCGCGTCTCGCGCAGCCGTCGTTTCATCGGCGCTCTTAAAAGGATATTCATGCGCTCCATTCTGCTTTCCAGCCTGGCCCTGTCGGCCGCGATGTTCAGTGCCAGCTCGCTGGCTTGCGACACCGTCGTCACCTCGGCCAATCCGCATATCACCGCGCCCGGAAAATACTGCCTGGCCGGGAATCTTGGCGTCCCCATCGTCATCACCGGCGAAGACATCGAGTTCGATTGCAAGGGACGCACTCTGGCCAATCCCGACCCGAACCCCAACGGCGCCGCCGCCATTACCGTCGACTCCTGGTCCAGGGTGACGGTACGCAACTGCCGCATCGAGGGCTATTCGCTCGGCATCCACCTGCGCACGCGATCGGGCGATCAACTGCTCAATAACACCGTGGTGCGTCCCTACGATGCGGGCATCGTGATCTTCGGCGACAGCCCGCCGGACGGTACAGGGGCGCGTGTGGTCGGCAATCGCGTCATCGATTACGGCAACCCGAACATCTCGCCGTGGCGCGAGGCCATCCAGATCACGATGGCGCCGCGCACCGTCGTCACCAACAACGTGATCGCCGGCTACAGCGGCGGCGGCCTGCTCGTCGACCGCTCGGCCGACGTGCAGGCGACCGGCAACCAGTTCCTCGATTTCCCGGACAATACGCAGCGGATCATCGAACTGCGCCAGTCGCCGCGGGCGCGGTTGGTGCACAACTCGATCATGCTGCGGACGCGTTCGGGCGTGCAGGGGCTGATCGGCGGCAGCAGTGCGACCTGCATCGAGAACGTCGCCATCAACACCGCGCATTCGGGCTTCTCCGAGTGCGCGGTCACCCGCTACAACGTCGAAGAGCCATCGCCGTTCATGCCGTAAGCCCGTGCTGAAACGCCGGCGCTGCGAACGCAGCGCCGGCGTTCTTGCGCATGCGGCCCGCTTTCTCCAGAAGCGCACCAGCCAGCCATCGCAGCGGCGGGTTTCAGCGCTCCGCACATGGCGTCGCCATCGCAGCCTTGCTAGGCTTTGCGCATCCATCCAAGCCCAGGCCGCTGTCGCTGCGGCAGCGGGCGTGCGCGTCGCCAGGAGTCCGTCTCGATGTCCATCCTCGTTACCGGCAGTGCCGGCCATCTCGGTGAAGGCCTGATGCGCCGTCTGCGCGCGCAATCGCGCGACGCCGTCGGCATCGACATCAAGGCCTCCGCGTTCACCGGCCAGGTCGGTTCGATCGCCGATCGCGGTTTCGTCCGGCGCGCCATGCAAGGCGTGCGCGCGGTGGTGCACACCGCGACCCTGCACAAGCCGCACGTCGCCACCCACCGCTACCAGGATTTCGTCGACACCAACGTCACCGGCACCCTGGTGCTGCTCGAGGAGGCGGTCGCGGCCGGCGTCGAATCCTTCGTTTTCACCAGTACCACCAGCGCGTTCGGCGCGGCCTTGAAGCCGGTGCCCGGCGGCCCGGCCACCTGGATCACCGAAGCGGTGACGCCGGTGCCCAAGAACATCTACGGCACCACCAAGATCGCCGCCGAAGGCCTGTGCGAGCTGTTTCATCGCAAGCACGAGTTGCCGGTGCTGGTGTTGCGGACCTCGCGCTTCTTTCCCGAGGACGACGACGATGCCTCGGTGCGCGACGTCTACGCGCCGGCCAACGTCCAGGCCAACGAATTGCTGTATCGCCGCGCCGACATCGAGGACATCGTCGACGCGCATCTGCGGGCGGTCGAACGCGCGCCGGCCCTGGGCTTCGGCCGTTACATCGTGTCGGCGACTGCGCCGTTCGGTCGCGACGATCTGCTCGCCTTGCGTCAGGACGCCGCCGCGGTGGTGGAGCGGCTGTTCCCGGATTGCCGCGAGTTGTACGCGGCCAAGGGCTGGCGGCTGTTTCCGCAGCTCGACCGGGTCTACGTCAACGAACTGGCCCGCCGCGACCTGGGGTGGGAACCGCGTTACGGTTTCGCCTACGTGCTCGATTGCCTGCGCGCCGGCATGGATTTCCGCAGCGCGCTCGCCCACGAGGTCGGCGTGAAGGGCTATCACGACCGCGTGTTCGAGGGCATGCCGTATCCGGTGGCTTGAAGCGGAGCGGACCGCGCTGAGGTGGCCGCAAGCGCGGGGTAGCAGCGGCGCGAGCGGTGAGAGCGGCATTGCGCGCGGCCGCGGAGGTACCTGGGCCGGAAGTTCACGGTCGCGACTTGCCTCGCTCCTACTCAAAAGCAGGGGCGGATCGTGGACGCAGAGCAGGGCTGGAGCGGTGTCGGCACGCGGCGATGACTGCTGCATCCGTTCTCGCAGCGCAGCAAGATGCGTCGCGGCCATCGTCTTTCGCCGCCTAACCGGTCTCGTTTCCGCGCCGTGTCGGGCCTGGAATAGGGAAAACCGCCGTCAGCTGGCTAGAATGCGGATCATCGCGATCGGAGCTTTGCGGCGGGTACGTCCGGTCGCCGACGCTCCGGCCGCCGTCGATTGGACGCAGCGCCGAGGAGTAGACGAGATGGCGATCGATTCTGGCCGGCCCCTGCCGCACCCGCCTGTAACCCGCCGCACCGCTGCGGCCCCGCGCCTGCGATCGCAGGCCGCCTCATCCATGCCGCGCCCGGCGTCGCCGGCCGGGACCGTTTGCGCTTTATGAGCTGGACCGCACTGATCTGCCTGGGGGCCAGCGACGGCCCGCGTGTCGAGAATCTGCTGTTGTCGGCGGCGCAGCTGCTGACCGAGTTCGACGATGCCGCCGATGCAACCGCCTTGTGCGCATGCTCGGAACTGTACGGCGACCGCCATCGCGTCCATCGCGGCGGCGCCACGGTCAACCTGATGCTGGCGATGAAGGTCGCGCCGCGCTGGTCGATCGAAATCATGGAGCGTCGTTTCAAACAGATCGAGGCGGCGTTCGGACGCGAGCGCGATCCGCAACGCGCCCTGCCGGTGCCCTTGGATATCGACCTGGTCGGCAGGATCGACGGCGAGGTGCAGTGGCAGGATCGCTACGACCCGGCCCGGCCGTATCTGTTCCATGGCCTGCATCAGTTGGCGTTGCCATCGTTGCGCAAGGCGCTGGATGCCGTCGCCTTGCAGCGCGGCTTCCGCCCCGAACACAATGCGATGGGTTTCTATTCCTTGGCCGGAGCGGATTTCGTCGAACGTTTCCTGCACGCCCAGGCCGAGCCAGCCACCGCCGCCAAGGAGGCCAGCTGATGTCCGAACGCATCACTCTCGTTACCGGCGCTTCGCAACGCATCGGCCGGGCCATCGTCGAGGCCTGCCTGCAACGCGGCGAGCAGGTCGTCGCCCATCGCCGCCGCGCCGCTTCGACGCCGGCGCCGTACTCGGCGCCGGTGCACGAATGGAGCTGGGACATGACCGAGCCGCTGCAGGTCTTGCCGCCGGTGGAGGTGACCGACCTGGTCCTCAATGCCTCCCTGTTCGAGCGCGGCCATGCCTGGGGCGACCTCGGCGCCGGCGATACCGACGAGGAGCGCGAGCGCCTGGAGCGGCATCTGCGGGTCAACCTGATCGCGCCCTGGGAACTGGTGATCGGTCTGCACCAGCGGCATCCGCTGCGCTCGGTGGTGGTGATGCTCGACACCTATCTCGATCGCTCCTTCGCCGGTCATGCGGCCTATCAGGTCAGCCGCGCGGCCGGTGCCGGCATGGTGCGTGCGCTCGCCGCCGAGCTCGCGCCAACCCGTGTCAATGCGGTCGCCCCGGGCACCGTGCTGCCGTCGGCGCGCGACCCGGCCGAACGCGCCGAACAGGAAGACGCGATCGCCGCGCGCACCGTGCTCGGTCGCATCGGCACGGTCGAGGCCGTGGTCGAGGCGGTGTTGTATCTGCGCGATGCCAGCTACAGCACCGGCGAAATCCTGCGCATCGACGGCGGCCGCTTCAAACTCTGAGCGCGGCGAACGCCGAGTGCGGCCTGCGCCGGTCGGCGTTGCAAGGGCGCGACAGGCCGGTCCATGGATGGGCTCGTGGCGGCGGCGGGCGCTGCCCATAATCGGCGCATTGCCATCGCCAACTCGCCAGGGAAGACCGCATGAGCGCCACCCACAGCCACGACTACGACGCGGTCATCGCGACCCTGGCGGATTATTTCGACGGTCTGTACTACAGCGACACCGCCCGATTACGTCGCGCCATGCATCCGCAGGCGCATTACGTCTGTGCGACCGACGGCAGTTTGTTGAAGCTCGACATGGAGGCGTATTGGGCGGTCGTCGAGCAACGCGCATCGCCGGCCAGCCAGGGCGCCGCACGCGAGGATAAAATCGTCTCGATCGAATTCGCCGGCCCGGTGACCGCGTTCGCGCGGGTCGAATGCGCGATCCCGCCGAAGCGCTTCACCGATCTGCTGACCCTGATCAAGCTCGACGGCCGCTGGCAGATCATCTCGAAGGTGTTTCACTACGAACTCGACGCCGCCTGATCGGGCGGCAGCGCCGCGGCCTCGCTGTGGCGACGCGCGTCGGATGCGCTCGCGGATGCCCGGAGCGCGCAACGCGCTCCGGGGATGGGTTTCGAGTAGCGTTTGGCTCAGGAATGTGCGGCCAGTTGCGCCACGCGGCGCCCGATCTGCGCCTGCGCGGCCTCGGCGTTCTCTTTCGCGCGCTGCCACGCCGATCGCGCCGCGTCTTCGGCCTGTTCCCAGTTCAATACCGAGCCGAGACGGATGCGTTGATAGCGGGCCCTCAAGTCCAGGCGGGGATCGTCGAAGTCGCGGTCCGGATGTTCGAGGTGGGCGGCGATGCCGACGTAGAACGCAGGTGCGTAATCGCTGAAACGCAGGCCGTCGCGATAGAAGCCGGCGCTGCGGAACTGACTCGCCCAGTAGCTCAAGCCGGGCGTGGTCGGGGCGGGGCGGCCTTGCAGGGTGCTCGTCATCACACAGGCTCCGCTCTGGGAACCCCCTGTGGGGCGAATCTTGCCCGATCCCGGCGTTAGTCTTTCGTGTACGGAACGTTCAATCCCCGCTGTCGGAGGCGGGGCGGCCGGGTTCGAGCCGGGGTGGGCCGGGTCCCGTACCCCGGGCCCCGACCCCGAGGCTGGCCACTGCCCTGGCGCCGGTCATCGGAAGCCGCCTGCGGCGGCCCGCTTGCGCATTCAGGGCCGGGCGAGCAGGGTATGCTGGTAGCCGCCGCACCCCCGGGCGGTACTCGTCTCGATGATCCAGGCCGCTGGGAGCGTGCGTGACTGGAATTGCCGACACCTCATTCGACCCGGTTCGAGCGACCGAGCATCTGCGGTTCGTGCGCCGCATCTACCAGATGCGCACCCTCGGCCTGGGGACGGGGTTCTTCGCCGTCGCGGGGGTCTTGTACGAACACGATGCCAGCGCCTGGGTCTGGGCGCTGCTGTTCGCCAACGGTTATCTGTGGCCGCCGCTGGCCTACCTGGTCGCCTCGCGCAGCGTCGACCCCGAATACGCCGAGTACCGTAACTTGGTGATCGATTCGGCCCTCGGCGGGATCTGGATCGCGGTCATGCATTTCAACGTCGTGCCGAGCGCGCTGCTGGCCGTGATGCTGTCGGCCGACAAGATCAGCGTCGGCGGCTGGCGTTTCTTCGTGCGCACCGCGACCGCGCAGCTGTTCACCTGCGCCACGGTGTGGGCGCTGCTGGGCTTTCCGTTCGCGCCGGACAGCTCGATGCCGGTGATCCTGGCCAGCCTGCCTTTCATGTTCGTCTATCCCATGGCGATCAGCAGCGCGGCCTACGGCCTGGCGCGTAAGGTCGTGCGCCAGAACAAGCAACTCGACCAGCTCAGCCGTACCGATCCGCTGACCGGCCTGCAAAACCGCCTGCATTGGGACGATTCGGCCACCGCGACCATGACCTACTGCGCGCGCTCCTCGAAGGGCGCGGCCTTGATCCTGATCGACATCGACCGCTTCAAGGAGATCAACGACTTCCACGGCCACCTGGTCGGCGATGCGGTGTTGCGGCGCGTCGCCGGCACCTTGCACGAGGTGGTGCGCCTGACCGACACCGCCAGCCGCATCGGCGGCGACGAGTTCGCCCTCATCCTCATGGACACCGGCCTCGATGCGGCGGTGGCGATCGCCGAACGCATCCGCAATGCGGTCGAGGACGCGCGCTTCGACGAAGCGCCGGCCTTGCGCTGCACGGTCAGCGTCGGTGTCGCGACGACCGGGCCGAAGACCATCAGCGCGGCCATGTGGATGCGCCATACCGACAGCGCGCTGTATCGCGCCAAGGAGCTCGGGCGCAATGCGGTGGTGGTCGCCGAGGATTGAGATGAGCGGGGAACGCGCGCCGGTGATGTGGACACGCTGGACGCCGGGCCCGGGCTGGGCCGGCTTCGACGCGCACCGGGCGCTGTCGGACGCGATCTGGAGCGGGCTGTCCGAGGCCGACGGCGTTTGGCAGTACATGAACTTCAGCCAGGACCACTCGATCTGGGAACACCGCGCCGACGGCAGCGAGATCGTGATCCAGTACCGCGGCGAGCGCATCGACAGCCTGCATTCCAGCGCGGGCGAGGCGCAGGCTTACCTGCGCGCGGCGTTGGCGCCGTTCGGCCTGATCGCGCAGGAAGGCCCGGCGCCTTAGCCGAAGTCGCCCAGGGCCCCGTGGGCGGAGCGATCCGGGTGTTTTACCGGCGCCCGGGAATGCGACCGAGCGCACCGGTTTGCCAGTCCGGAAAGCGGGTCTCTAGAATCCAGGACCGGACCGCCACCACGGCGGTGAACCTAGGGCAGGGCATGACGCAGTACGAAGGCAGCATCGCGCAAACGCGCATCGGCGTGATCGGTCTGGGCTACGTCGGCCTGCCGCTGGCCCTGGAGTTCGGCAAGCGCTACGACACCATCGGTTACGACACCAATGCCGTGCGCGTGGCCCAGCTCAGCGTCGGCGAAGACCACCATCGCGAGAACGACGCCGACGAGATCGCCGCATCGACGCATCTGCGCTTCACCGCCAGCGCCGCCGACCTGAGCGATCGCGACGTCTACGTGGTCACGGTGCCGACCCCGATCGACGAGCACAAGCGCCCGGACTTCACGCCGCTGATCGAGGCCAGCCGCGTCATCGGCGGCCTGCTCAAGCCCGGCGACACGGTGATCTACGAGTCGACGGTCTACCCCGGCGCGACCGAGGAGATCTGCGTTCCCGAGCTCGAACGCGCCTCGTCGCTGCGCTTCAATGTCGACTTCTTCGTCGGCTACAGCCCCGAGCGCATCAACCCCGGCGACCGTAAGCGCCGCCTGGTCGATATTCCCAAGGTAACCTCGGGCTCGACGCCGCAGACCGCCGAGCGCGTCGACGCGTTGTACCGCAGCATCATCCCGGCCGGCACCCACCTGGCCTCCAGCCTGCGCGTGGCCGAGGCCGCCAAGGTCATCGAGAACACCCAGCGCGATGCCAACATCGCCCTGATCAACGAGTTCGCGCTGATCTTCCAGAAGCTCGGCATCGACACCACCGAGGTGCTGGAAGCGGCCGGCAGCAAGTGGAATTTCCTGCCGTTCCGGCCCGGTCTGGTCGGCGGCCACTGCATCGGCGTCGACCCCTATTACCTGATCCAGAAGGCGCAAAGCGCGGGCTACTACCCCGACATCCTGCTGGCCTGCCGACGCATCAACGACGCCATGGGCAGCCACATCGCCTCCGACATCGTCAAGCTGATGATCCAGCGCGGCGTGGCCCTGGCCGGTTCGCGCATCCTGATCCTCGGCATCACCTTCAAGGAGAACTGCGCCGACCTGCGCAACACCCGCGTGGTCGATCTGGCGCGCGAGCTCGGCGAGTACCGGGCCCAGGTGCAGATCCACGACCCCTGGGCCAACGCCGAGGAGGCGCGGCGCGAGTACGGCGTAGAAATGATCGACACGCCGGAGGCCGGGGCCTTCGATGCGGTCGTCGTCGCGGTCGCCCACGAGGAGTTCCGCGCCCTTGGCTCGGCTGGCGCGCGCGCCTATGGCCGCCCGGGCGCCTTGCTGTACGACATCAAGAGCCTGTATCCGCGCATCGAGGTCGATGCACGGCTTTGATCGGTCGCCGGCCGCGCCTGCCCGCGGGTCTGGGGGCCGGTAGTGGCGCGGCGTGTTAGGCCGAGCGCTCATCCGCCCGGCCTCGTACAGCGATTGCACACGCGCAGGGTTATGCTCGCCCTCAGCTCGTGAACTGATCCGATCGCCATGCGCTATGCCGCTTATGTCGCCAGCCTGCTCCTGACCCTGATCTCGGTGGTGTTGGTGTTCCTGCACCAGGCCGATTGGTTGTGGGGTGTCGGCCTGTTCGGCGCGCTCGCCGCGCTCGGCACCTGGGACTTGTTGCAGACCCGCAGCACCTTGCGTCGCAACTATCCGGTGCTGGCGCATTTTCGCTACGGCCTGGAATCGATCGGCCCGGAGATGCGCCAGTACTTCATCGAGGCCGACACCGCCGAGGTGCCGTTCTCGCGCCAGCAGCGGGCCCTGGTCTACCAGCGCGCCAAGTCGGTCAACGACGTGCGCCCGTTCGGCAGCCAGCAGGACGTCTACGGCCCGGACTACGAATGGATCAACCATTCGATGGCGCCCACCGCGCACGTCTCGCACGACTTCCGCATCGTCATCGGCGAGAACACCGCGCATCCGTACTCGGCCAGCGTGTTCAACATCTCGGCGATGAGCTTCGGCTCGCTGTCGGCGAACGCGATCCGCGCTCTGAACCGCGGCGCCAAGCTCGGCGGCTTCTATCACGACACCGGCGAAGGCTCGATCTCGCCGTATCACCGCGAGAACGGCGGCGACCTGGTCTGGGAGATCGGCTCGGGTTACTTCGGCTGCCGCGACGAACGCGGGTTGTTCAACGAAGAACGCTTCGCCAGCAACGCCGGCGACCCGCAGGTCAAGATGATCGAGATCAAGCTCTCGCAAGGCGCCAAGCCGGGCCACGGCGGTGTGCTGCCGGCGGCCAAGGTCAGCGCCGAGATCTCGGCCACGCGCGGCGTGCCGATGGGGCAGGACTGCGTGTCGCCGGCCGCGCACACCGCCTTCGACTCGCCACAGGGCCTGCTGCATTTCGTCGCCCGCCTGCGCGAACTGTCGGGCGGCAAGCCGACCGGCTTCAAGCTGGCGATCGGCCATCCCTGGGAGTGGTTCGGCATCGCCAAGGCCATGCACGAGACCGGGGTGTTGCCGGACTTCATCGTCGTCGACGGCGCCGAGGGCGGCACCGGCGCGGCGCCGGCGGAATTCATCGATCACGTCGGCGTGCCGATGCACGAGGCCTTGATGCTGGTCCACAACACCCTGGTCGGCCTGGAGCTGCGCGACAAGATCCGCATCGGCGCGGCCGGCCGCATCACCAGCGCCTTCGACATCGCCCGCACCCTGGCGATGGGCGCGGACTGGTGCAACGCCGGGCGCGGCTATATGTTCGCCCTGGGCTGCATCCAGGCGCAGAGTTGCCACACCGACCGTTGCCCGACCGGCGTCGCGACCCAGGACCCGAGCCGTTGGCGCAAGCTCGACGTGCCGGACAAGGCCACTCGGGTATTCCACTTCCACGACAACACCCTCAAGGCCTTGCGCGATTTGCTGTGCGCAGCGGGCTTGAGCCATCCGGCCGAGATCGGGCCCGAACACATCCTGCGTCGCGTCTCGCCGACCGAAGTGCGTTCGCTCGGTGCGCTGTACAACTTCCTTGCGCCCGGCGACTTGTTGGGCAAGATTCCTGCGCATGCGGTGTTCCAGTCGTTCTGGGCGAACGCGCGCAGCGATTCGTTCGCGGCGCCGGATCGGTTGTTGGCGATGCGGGGCAGCAAGTCGTTTTGAGAGGCGGTGCGGATTTCCCGACTGTAGGAGCGGCGTGAGCCGCGACCAGGGGATGCGCTGAGGCAGCAAGGCTGATGCTCTCTATCGAAGGGGCGTCCTGCCGCGAGGGTAGGAGCGGCGCAAGCCGCGACCGCGCTGCGATGGTCTTGCGCCGCATCGATCAATCGAGCGAGCTCAGGGGCAGACGCTAAGAGCTTCTGGCAACAAAGCGACTGGTCACCTTTTTTGTCTGACAGATCTGCGAGCGAAGTCGTTGCTGTTGCCGTTGTCGTGAAAGCTTGGCGCAGCAATGAGCTCGCGAGACCGATAGAGACCCGTAGGGCGGCGCACAGGACGTGCGCCGTTTTTCGATAGGACAAGGATGTCCTATCGAAAAATCCCGGCGCTAGCTGCGCACT
>NZ_JBQEOE010000011.1:53353-127646 GCF_052045105.1 Lysobacter sp. 22409
TCGCCGAGCCAATGGCCGGCTTCGTCGTACAGCGTGTAGCCGGTGATCGCACCGGTGGCGTTGTCGGCCCGCGAGACCCGCTCGCCCTTGGCGTTGTAGCGGTAGCTGGCCTTGACCACGCCGGCTTGTTTGACCTGGCTCATGCGGTCGTTGGCGTTGTAGACGAACTCCCTGGCCGTGCCGCCGATGCTGGTGGTGTTGCCGACCGCGTCGTAGCCGCGGCTGACGCCGCCGACGTTGCTCAGGCGGTGACTCGTGCCCGGGTAGGTGTAGTTGGTGGTGATGCCGCCGTGCAGCAGGCTGTTGCGGTTACCGGTGGCGTCGTAGCCGTAGGTCTCCAGCGGCGTGCCGGTCGGGCCGTCGCGGGTGATCTTCAGCCTGCCCAGGGTATCGTAGTCGTACTTGGCCAGGAACGCGCTTTGCAGGCCGTCCTTGAGTTCGGTCAGTTCTCCGACCTCGTTATAGCCATAAGCCAGCGACAAGCCACCGGCGGCGCTGTCGAGGATCGTCTTGGCGCGGTAGTCCTGGTCGTAGCTGCGGGCCAGGCTGCGGCCGTTGCCGTAGGTCCAACCGGTGGCCGGGCCGAACGGTTCATAAGCCGCATTGTTGAGCAGCACCGTGCGCACGCCGCCGGCCGGCTTGATCCCGACTTCGGTGACCTGGTCCAAAGTGTTGCGGACGTAGTCGACGATGGCGTTGTCCGGGTAGGTGATGGTGCGCACCTGGCCCGAGCTGGTGTAGGCGTAGCGCAGGGTGAAGCTGCGGGTGCCGACCGTCTGCACCTTGCGCACGAGCTGGCCCCAACGGTCGTAGCAGTACTTCAGCTCGGTGCCGTCGGCGCGCATCGCGGTCACCCGGCCGAGGGCGAAGTTCTCGCCGGCGGCGCAGACCGTGTTGACCGTGTCGTAGTCGTACTCGACGTCGGCGGCGCCGCCGCTGTACGAGATCGTCTTCGGCCGGTTCAAGGCGTCATAGGTATAGGTATGCGGGCTGGCGTCGTTAGCGTCCTGTTTGCTCGCGAGCAGGCCGGCGCTGTTGTAGCCGTAGGTGGTGATACCCGTGTCCGGGCTCGACAGCTGGACCTGGTCGCCGAAGCCGTTGTAGCCGTAGGTCGTGTCCAGGCCCTTCGGGTCGGTGACCTTGGTGACTTGATCGAGCGCGTTGTATTCCAGCTTGGTCTCGACCGCGAGGCCGCCGACGTCCTGCAGGGTGCGGCTCAGGCGATTAAGCGGGTCGTGGTCCTGGTTGGTGACGCGGCTCAAGGCATCGGTGGTCAGGTCCGGATTGCCGTCGTTGTCGTAGCTGAAGCTGGTCTCATGCGCCAACGAGTCCTTGGCGGTCTGCAACTGCCCCAGGGTGTTGAACACGCGCGACAGAGTGCGCTTCAAGGTGCCGGACGCGGTCTGGGTGTCTTCCTGCTTGCGGTTGCCGGCCAGATCGAGGGTGTACTGGATCCTGTTGCCGGCCTTGTCGGCCACGCTGGTCAGGCGCTGGGCAGTGTCGTAGGTGTAGGTGATGTAGGCGCCGCCCGGCGGGGTGATGCGCTTGACCAGGCCGGTCGGCCAGTACTCGACCCGGGTGATGCGGTCGTCGGTCTCGACGCTGTTGTCGGCGCCTCGGACCTTGGTTGCGGTGAGCCAACCGCGCGGGTGGTACTCGTAATCGGTGACGATGCCGTTGGCGTCGACGACCGACAACGGACGGCCCTGCGGGTCGTAACCGAAGGTCTCGGTGCTGCGACCCAATGCGTCGACGACCTTGCGCAGGTCGCCCTTGCGGTAGGTGCATAGCGCTGGCTGGGTCGCGCAGGTGCTGTCGTCGCTGCCGTAGTACTGGAACGTCGTGATGTCGTTGACGTCGGTGCGCGGGCCGTCGACCGACTTGACCAGGCCCAGGATCGGGCAGGTGCTGTTGCTCGCGGCCACGTCGGCGGCTTCGCAATAGGCATAGCTCGTCGTGCGGGTCTGGTTGCTGATGGTGTCGCGCACGGTGACCGTGACCGGCTGCAGGCGCGCGTTGCGGGCGATGCGGGTCTCGCGATTGCCGACCTGGGTCAATACGGTGCGGTTGCTGGCGAGGTCGCGGCGTTCCGCGCTGCTGCGCTCCTGCGCGAGGCCGACCGCTTCTTTGACCGTATGCGTGCGCGCCGGCTGTCCGGTCACCGGGTCATTCGCATCGGCATACGTGTGCTTGGTCTGAGTACCGTTGCGGTCGGTGACGGTGTCGAGGCGGCGGCGGAAGTCGGTGGTCTCGTCGTAATACGTCCTGCCGATGGTGCCGCGGGTGTCGGTCAGGCCGCTGACCTTACGCGGCGCACCGCTCGCCGGCGACGCGGTCAAACCATAGGTGGTCTGCCGATCGAGAGGATCGGTGACGATGGAACCACCCGTCGAAGGATAGGTCAGGGTGACGCGGTCGGCATTGCCGGAATGGACGCTCAAGGTCACCCGATTCTTGGCATCGTAATTGAACGTACTGTAGCGCTGGCCGCCCTCCGCGGTTACGCCAGTCAGATTGAGAGGAAACCTCGTATCTTCATAGTGATAGGTCCGCGACTCGCCGCCAGGATAGGTGACGGTTTCGATCTGTCCATTGGCGTTAAAGACATAAGACGCGAGCGCTACGCCGGCCAAACGAATCGCCGTGATCGGCGCGTCGTCGCCGCCTGCGGTGTACTCGAACACGAGGCTGCGGCCGCTGTTATGGGCGATCGCGGCCAGACGGCGCATTCCATCGTAGCTGTAACTCAGGACCGAGCCGTTCTCGAAACGCTGTTCCAGCAGACGGCCGGCGGCGTCGAAACGCAGCATCCGGTCGCTGCGATGCATCAGCCACTGCGCGCCGTCGGCGACGACCCGGTCGCCGCTTTGGTCGTTCGCCTCGTACGCGGCGCCCACCAGTGTGAACGCGACCTGCGAACCATCGGCTTCAATGAAACCGATACGGACCGTCGGGTCGGAAGGCGTGGTCGGATCGGGGCCGACCGACAGCCGCAGATTATGCGAATGCGTCCATCCATAGCCGAATCCGCCAGCGGCAGTCGACGTTAGCGAGTGGTAATGGCGATCGAATGCAATCCAGCCCAGATCGAAATCGTGCGCCGGCTCGGACTTGTCCCCGGTTGTCGGGTCACAGGGATTGCCAACCGGGCACTCGTTGCTCGGCAGCGGATCACTGTAATAGGCCATGTCGAAGCTCGACCCGGCGCCACAGGCATTGAGATCGGTGTTCCAGGTCATGAGCCGGCCGGGGCAACTGGCCGCCCGATCCTTGACGATCTTGACCTGGGTGTTGGTGAGATAACAGGCACCGCCGCCTCCGGGCGCCACCATGTATTTGACGTCGGTAGGCGTGGATTCGCGAATCGCGATCGGGCTGGTCGACCAGGTGAGATCCGTTGTCCAGACCGTCGGCGTAACCGTGCTGGCCGCCGCGCAGCCCTGAGCGACGCTTTGGGCGTCGTAGTCCTGCTTGATGCGGGCGACGATCGCGTCCATCGAAGTCTGCGTCGGCGTACCCGACGGGTCGTTGAGCTCCTTGTAAGCCCAATCGGTCAAGGTCGGCGGCTTGGGCTCGATGGCGTACTTGTAGACGGTCTTACTGTTGAGGGTGACCTCGTTTTTGACGTACATGCTCATCGGCGGACCGCCGAACTGGGCGAAGTAATTCCTGATGCCCTGCTGCATCGCGGCTTCGGTGGTCTGCGGCGCCAGCGCGAGGCTGTTGGTGCGCCACAGCTTTACCGTTTCCTGCGCCTGCGCGCCCGAGGCGAGCAGCAAGCCCAGCGAGGCCAGAGTCAGGTTCCAGCCGATACGGGTTCGAGCCGGCCGGCGTTCGGCCTCATTGTCGGCATCCGTTGCGACAACTGTCATGGTCATTCCTTCTATGGAGCTTGGAGAGGCCGTACGCACGGTCGGTGAGGGAGGACCGCCGGCGCCGGCATGGGGGATTCGATATCCGAAAGCGAACCGTCGGGCATCGTGTGCAGCTTGATCGGTACTTATGTCTGGGCGGCGACGCGTGGCCGCCGGTTCGAGCCGAGGCATGGCGGTGCCGCCGCGTTTGCGGCAACGAAAGTCAGGGCGGTTTCGATCTCGGCGGCTGGCCGAAGCACGGCCGTAGCGGCCGCTGTGCGTGCGGGCAAATCCATCTGCGTTGCTCCCTTTCCTTAGGTCGGCAGGTCGATACTACGCCCGCGCATCTCAACGGCAGCGACGCAAGCTGAGCGTCGGTAACGGATGTATGCAAGGGCGTGTTCGGCGCTCACTGTAGGCGCAACGGGTTCGCGAAAGCCAGTACTAGGCGAGGCCTTTGCGCAAAATTACAAACAGAGACGCCGCGCACAAAATGTCGCGGCTGCGGCGCAATCGCCGCGATCTATCGAGCGGCTTTCGCAGGCCGTGTCGACGCAAGCTAAATACCGGATGACCGGCATCCATTCGATGCGGCTCGAATACCACGCCAAGGCCCGCCCCGCCCGACGTCTCTGCGCATCCACGCCGCTGTCGCAGCATCACTGAGCCACCATCGCGACAAGACGCGAGGGTCATGACGGCCGCCGTCAGAGCGCGACCGCAGCCCCACTAAGACGGATCGTTACAAATGCCGCGGCCGCTGTACGGGAGAACTGCGTTGCGCATCGCATCCGCGGCGGGCTGCGACGCCTAGATTGCGCGCGACGTTCGCGACCGTACGTGCCCGGTGTGGCCCCCACCGCCGGTCGCGACCGTCACGTCATGCCCGATCCGGGCACTTACCTAGGATGCCTAATGAGCAAGAAGACCACGAGTTCCGATGCAAGTGCCGATACCGGCCCCCATTCGCGTTCGCGCCGCAAGCTGATCGGCGCAGCCGGCATGATCGCCGGCGCCGGCGCGGCCGCCGCGGCCACCACCGCTGCCTCGATCGGCGGTTCGATGTACCAGAACGAACCCATCGGCGGTGCCCCGGCGCCGCGTCGCGATGGCGCGTTTGCGTCCACCGCGCTGGTCGGCACCGACCCGGGCCGTATCAACGTCAAGGACTACGGCGCGGTCGGCAACGGCAGCACCGACGACACCGCCGCGATCGAACGCGCGCGCGATGCGGTGTTCGCATCCAGGAACGGCAACGGCTGGCTGACCCATCATCTTTATTTCCCGGCCGGCATCTACCGAGTGACCAAGGCCGACGTGCTGCTGCCCAAGGGCCCGGACACCGGCAAGACCAAGATCAACGGCTATGTCATCGAAGGCCAGGGCAAGCGCAGCTCCGAGATCCTGTTCGACGCCACCCCGAGCGGTGGCGACGCGTTCGCCAACAATCTGCTGACCGCCTACGGCCGCCTGCGCCAGTTGCGCGTGCGCGAGATCAGCTTCCGCGCCGCGCGTCCGGGGCTCAACTGGATCTATTGCTGGGCCTCGGTAGCCGGCGGAACCAACCAGGACTTCGCTTTCGACGACGTCGAATGGCGCGGCCCCTGGAACCGGGTGATCGGCCTGGACGGCCCGGCCGATTCCAACCTCAACTCCGAGTGGGCTTTCAATCGCTGCCACCTGGCCAACGATGTCGTGTTGGGCGACGCCTTCCTGCATTCGGGCATGACGCCGACCCACAGCCAGCAGGATCAGTTCCTGAATTTCTGGTTCCGCGACTGCAAGTTCGAGTACCAGAGCGGCACCTTGCTGCGCTTCGCGCGTGGCGGCTACATCAACGTGTACGGCGGCTCCTGGATCCAGTGCAACGAAACCCAGGACATCCCGTCGGTGTTCTTCGACCTGCCGCCGGGCCCGCACAACAACACGGTCAAGACGCTGATCGTGATGGGCGTGCGCTTCGAGTTGCGCCATGCCAAGAGCAAGCTGATGAATTGCGGATGGGATGCGGCGAACGCGAACCTGACCTTCATCTCTTGCACCGATGCGGCGCGTTCGTTCCAGAGCCACATCGGCCCGCCGTCGATCCCGGTCACCTATCGGCCGCGCGGCGGCGACATGCCCTACGTGAAATGGCAGTCGTGCCAGCTCATGGGGCGCCATGAGTCTTTCGCTACGGTCAATCGCGAACGGCTGGTCTTCGAACAGTGCCACACCTTCAACTACCCCATGGCGCAGTTCCTGGTGCAAAAGTAAGCGACGCGGNCCCCGCGCCGGTCTCGAAAGCCAGCAAACGGATCGTTCACAACAACGAGCCGAACCAGGCCCGCATCCGGCTACACGTAGCCCGTCGCCAATGCGCGCGCCCAATCGGGCCGGCCGTTGCGCAAAGCCCGTTCGGCTTCCGCATTCCAGTCGTAGCCCACCGTGAGCAGCTGCGCGTTCCATTCGTCGTTGGCCCGCTCGACGATGGCATAGCGCGCCTGCGGCGAACCGGTCTCGACCCGGTGCGGATGCGGATGCTCGCCGGCGTAAGCCTGCAAACCGACGCTGCCGGGATTGACGATCAGACGGCCGTCGGCCAAGCGCAGGCTGCGCGGCACGTGGGTGTGTCCGCACAGGATCACACGCGCATCGGTGTCGCCGGCACGCTGCACCGCTTCGTCGTCATGAGCCGGGCGCATGCCGTGCTCGTCGACGGTCTCGATGAAACATTCCAGGTCGCTGCGCGGCGTGCCATGGACCAGCAGCACCTCCTCGTTCAAGCGCCAGGTCGGCGGCAGGCTGCGCAGCCACTCGCGCTGGTCGGGACGGATCTCGGCGACGGCATGACGGTCGGACGCGCTCATGCGTTCGGGCGGATCGGTCAGCACCTGGCGCTCGTGGTTGCCGGCGATGGTCGGCCAGCCCAGCGCGATCAGGCGGTCGGCGGTTTCGCGCGGCCGCAGCGGGCCGGACAACAGGTCGCCGAGATTGACCGCGAGATCGACGCCGCGCCGCTCGATATCGGCCAGGACCGCATCGAGCGCCCCCAGGTTGCCATGGACATCGGAAATGACGGCTATGCGCATCGGTCGATTCTAGCGCCGGGGCTGCCCGGCCTACGCAGAGCCGCGGGCCAGGCGCCATGCGGCTCTCCGGGCCGATGTCAGGGGGACGCGGCGGCCGAGATTGCGCCGCGATGGCGGCTTCAGGCAGAATACTGGGCTCTCCGGTCGACAACCGGGCCGCCCCACCGGCGACCACGCTGTCCATCGGAGCCGCGAAAGCGCTGCGGCGCCTTCGTTCTCTATGGTGGCCCCGTTGGCGCCTCCGCGACGATAAGTTGAAAATCCCGCCAGGGCCGGAAGGCAGCAACGGTATCGACCGATTCGGGCGCCGGAGTCACGCTTGCGGGGCCGCCGCCTTTTCGGGCCCTGGGATTACCCCGAACGAGGCCGTCCGACGGGTCGGCTCAATCGCCCGGCAGCGACACGGCCAGCGCATCGGGCTCGCGCCCGGTCTTCCAGTAGGCGATCGGCTTCCAGGTCTTGCGGTCGATCACCGCGACCTCGTCGCCGCCGCTGATCGCGACATAGACCCGCGGCCGCTTCGGGTCGGCCACCACGCCGATCGGCAAGGCAGCGCGACCGAGCAAGGTGTCGCGGTACTCGGCGCCTTCGCGCGACAGCGCGATCGTCGCCAGCGCTTTCTTGCGACGCGCATCGAACACCGACACCGTCGCCGCGCGTGCGTTGCTGACCAGGGCGTGGCGGCCGTCGGCGGTGAAGGCGACGCGAATCGGAAAGCCCGGGCTCGGCAAGGTTTTGCGGATCGCGAGCGTGCGCGCGTCGTGCACGGTCACGGTGCCCGCCTCGCGGTTGCCGACCCAGACTTCGCCGCTGCCGGGGCGTACCGCGATGCCTTCGGCGCCCTTGCCCGCCTCGACTTCCGCGCTCTTGGCATTGCGGTTCAGATCGACGCGACTGACCGTGCCCCGGTCGATCTTGCTGACGTAGGCAGCCTTGCCGTCGGCGGATACCGCGACCATGTGGCCGCGCCCCTCGCCCATCGCGATCTCGGCGACGATCTGGCCCCCGGCCAGATCGATGCGCAGCAGATGACCCGAGGCCTCGGTCGTCGCCAAGGCTTCGCGGTCGCCGGGCAGGAAGCGCAAGCCATGCGGGCGGCCGTGGCGGCCGAGGTCGATGATGCGCGGCGGCTTGCCGCTTCGCAGGTCGAGCACGCTCAAGGTATGGCCCGGGGTTTCGCGGCTGCCGTAGTTCGCCACCAGCGCAGTACCGCCGTCGTGGCTGACTGCGATTTCGTGCGGCGCCTGACGGGTGGCGAATTCGCCGAGTTTGCGGCCATCGTCGAGCGACAGACGCCAGATGGTATCCGCGGATTTGTTGCCGACCAACAGCTCGCCCGAAAACGCCGGCATGGCGGCGGCGAGCAGGAGAATCAGGCACAGGGCTCGGGACATAACGGCTCCGACCATTCGGTGCGGGAGATTGAAGCTAGCTCAAAACGAAGATGGGATTCATGTCGCAGGAGCGATCAGGTTGAAGAAGGACCAAAACCAGCGCAAGGATCACCGCCTCGATACGGATCGTCGGCCCAGCCTTACGCGGGCCCGGTTGGATGCAGCCAATCCGCATCCCCGTCCGCATACCGCTCATGTTTCCAGATCGGCACCCGCGACTTGGTCTCGTCGATGATGTAGCGGCAGGCGGCGAACGCGGCTTCGCGATGGGGGGCGCTGACCCCGACCCAGACCGCGAGCTCGCCGATCGCCAGGTCGCCGACGCGGTGGACGCAGCGCGCATCGACGATGGCGAAACGCTCGATGGCTTCTTCCAGCACGCGCTCGCCTTCGGCCAGGGCGAGTGCGGCATAGCTTTCGTAACGCAGGCCGGCGACGGCGCGGCCGCCGTGGTGGTCGCGCACCCAACCCTCGAAGCTGGCGAAGGCGCCGGCGCGATCGCTGAGCAGTTGCGCGCGTAAGGGCGCGATCTCGAAGGAATGCTCGGACAAGGCGAATCGTGCCATCTCAGCCTCCCGAGACCGGTGGGATGAAGGCGACTTCGCTGCCGGCGCGCGGCGCTTCGTCCCAGCGCGCGAAAGCGCCGTCGACGGCGACACGCAGGCGCTCGACCGGCAGGGCGAACCCATGGCGCTGGCGCAGCGAGTCGTACAGCGCGCGCAGATCGGCCGCGTCGGCCTCGACCGATTCGCTGGCGACGCCGGCGGCATCGCGCAGGCTGGCGAAATACAGCACGGTGAGCCGGCTCATCGCTCGTCCCCCGCCCTGCGCTTCGCCTTCGCAGCGAAGTCGCGCTTGCCGCCGCGCTTGCCGGTCAACTTGGCCGGCCCGAGCACGATGCCATGCGACAAGGCCTTGCACATGTCGTAGACGGTCAGCGCCGCGACCGTCGCGCCGGTCAGCGCTTCCATCTCGACGCCGGTGCGGTGGGTGGTCTTGACCTCGCACTCGATCATCAAGCTGTTGTCGCCGTCCCAATCGATACTGAAACGGCAGCCGTCGATCGGCAGCGGATGACAAAACGGGATCAACTCATGGGTGCGCTTGACCGCCATCGTGCCAGCGATGATGGCGGTGTCGATCACCGCGCCCTTCTTGCTCTTGAGCCCGCTCGCGCGCAGTTGCAGCGCGACCGCGGCGGGAAAACGCACGCGGCATTGCGCGACCGCCTCGCGGGCGGTCACCGACTTGTCGGACACGTCGACCATCGCCGGGCGGCCGTCGCGGTCGATATGGGTAAGGGAAGGTTTGGATTTCAAATCGCCAGACTCCATCGCAGTCCGTGCCCGGGGTCGGACGGGCCGAACAGGAAATGCAGGACGCGCCGCCGTCCTTGCGGCCGGCTGGCTTTGGAAGAAGCATGCAACAGCAACGGTCGCATGATAAGCAGATCGCCCGGCCGTGCGGTGCATTGTGTCTCGCCGCGCTCCTCGCGCAGAGCGCTGGCTCTTTGCGCGTTGAGCTTTCCGACCCGGTGCGAACCCGGCACCACGCGCAACGGCCCATCGGAATCGGTACACGGATCCAGGTGGATGCGCACGACGGTCAACCGCTCCAGGAGCGCCGTCGGCGGCTGGACGAAATGCGAGCCCTCCTTGTGCGACCAGCCGGAGAGCGCCTCGTTCGCGACTTTCTGGGCGACCGGGATCGACAAGTCCTGATGCAGGGCGACTTTCCAGTTACGCGATTGGCTTTTGCGGAATAGGGTGCATTGCACGGCGAGCGCATCCTCGGCCAACACACCCAGGTCGCGAAACCGCAGGCGCAACGGCGCCACCAGCGCCCGGCACCACGCGTGTTGAAGCAGATTGCGGGTGCCCGCATCGTCGCCATCGCAGGCGTCGACATGAGCCGCCATGGCAGCGACGTCCACCGCACCGAGCACACCGGGCAACCGAAGAAAGCCTTGCGCCTCGAGCGACCCGGAGAGCATGCAATCGGAAGCCGCAACCGGGAACGACTGGATCGCACTGTCGGCTAACGACGACATCACAGCCTCAGCCGCCGATCAAAAACATCTCGACGTGGCGCTTGGAGCGCGGGGCGTCGAGGGCGCGCAGTTCGCTGTAGCGGTCGCCGCGGCGCGACCACAGCCCGGCCAGGCGTTCGGCGAAGGCGGCTTCGCCCAGCGCGAGCGACGGCCGCAGGTCGGTGCCTTCGGCGGCGAACAGACAGGTGTACAGCCGGCCGTCGGCGGACACCCGCGAGCGATGGCAATCGCCGCAGAACGGCGCGCTGATCGAGGACACGAAGCCGATCTCGCCCTGGCCGTCGGCGAAGCCGTAGCGCGAAGCGACTTCGCCGCGGTAATTGGCGTCGAGCGCGCGCAGCGGCCAGCGCGCGTGGATGCGGTCGCGCAGGGCCTGCGAGCTCACCACGCCCTCGGCGCTCCAGTCGTTGCAGTTGCCCACGTCCATATATTCGATGAAACGCAGCACATGGCCGCTGCCGCGGAAATGTTCGACCAAGGGCAACACTTGGTCTTCGTTGATGCCGCGCTGGACCACGCAGTTGATCTTGATGGAATCGAAGCCCGCCGCGCGCGCCACGGCGATGCCTTCGAGCACGTCGGCGATTTCGCCGCGCCCGCCGGACAGACGCCGGAAACGCTCGGGGTCGAGTGCGTCAAGGCTCACCGTCAGGCGGCGCAGGCCGGCCTCGCGCAGCGCCCGCGCATGACGCGCGAGCAGCGAGCCATTGGTGGTCAGCGCCAGGTCGTCGATGCCTTCGATGCGCGCCAGGCGCGCGACCAACTCGGGCAGGCGCTTGCGCAGCAGCGGCTCGCCGCCGGTCAGGCGCAGTTTGCTGACGCCCACGCGGACGAAACCGCGCACCAGGGTTTCGATTTCGTCGAAGCTCAGGCGCGAGGCCGCATCCAGGCCGTAGTCGTCCGGCACGCGCTCGGCCGGCATGCAGTAGGGGCAGCGGAAGTTGCAGGCTTCGATCACCGACAAGCGCAAGTCGCGCAGCGGCCGACCGTGGAGATCCAACGGCATCGGCAGCGGCGGCAGACCGGGGGCGGCACTCACGAAGGCGGCATTCACTAGGACGGCAGTTGCGTAACGGTGGGCTCGGCCAGCTCGATCGCCTCGCCCGGCCTACCGACACGATACCCCCGCGCCGCCAATACGTCGCCCTCTTCGCGGCTGCCGTAGTGGTAAAGCAGGCAGCGATTCAGCAGTTCGCGCGAGTATTCGCGCTCCAGGTCCTCGATGCCGCTGTGCGAGGGGTTGCCGTGCAGGGCGCAGTCGTGGGCGATCAGCTCGCCGGCATCGGCGTACTTGGCCAGGACCTCGGGGATCGGCCGGGTGTCGCCGGTCCAGATGGCACTACCGCGCAGACGCAGGCCGAAGGCGCTGTCGGGCCAGTGGTGGCGGGTCGCGAACACCTCCAGGCGCAGGCCCCCGTGCCAGAAATGGCCGCTGACCGGCACCAGTTGGAAGGCGTCCCAGAAATTCACCCCGCCCTCGGCCAGCACGTTCGGGTAGTCGGCCACCCGCTGGTGCAGCAGCGGCACCACCGTCGCCGGCACGTACAGCCGCACCTTGCCGCGCCGCTGCGGGTCGAAATAGTGGGCGACGAACAGGCGCTCGAACCCGGCGATGTGGTCCAGGTGGGTATGGGTGACGAACAAGGCCTCGGGCATCCGGCCGTAATGGGCCAGGAACGCGGTCAGGCCCTCGCCGCCGCAATCGATGGTGAGCCAGGGCTCGCCGTCGCGCTCCAGCGTGGCCATCGCCGACCCCAGCTCGACCGCCGACGCATTGCCGACGCCGTGCAAACGCAACCGCCAAGTCATGCCCGTCCCCTCGATTCGCTGACCACGTCTTTAGTAACCACGTTCCCAGGCGCGGTCATAGGCCGTGCGCAGTCGGGCGAAATCGCGTTCGACCTCGGCCTCGCCGCGGTCGCCGCGCAATTTCAACAGTGAACGCTTCAGCCGGGCCAGGTTGCGCTCGCGCCACGGGGTCGCCGGAATCCGGATCTGGCCGCGGTCCAGGTCGATCACCCAGCCGTGCCCGCCGCTGTCGAACAGCAGGTTGGTGGCGTTGAGGTCGGCGTGATCGAGGCCGGCCCGGTGACAGCGCGCGATCAGCCGCCCGGCCTCTTCCCAAGGCGCGCCGTCGCCGGCCACGGCGGCGCGGTCGGCCAGCGAGCGCACGTCGCCGAGGCGCTGAAGCAGGATCGCGGCGTAGTAATACCAACCGTCGCGGCGATACCAGGCGGCGACCGGCTTCGGCACCGGCAGGCCCTTGCCGGCCAGTTCGCGCAGCAGGCGGAACTCGGCGAAGCTGCGGGTCTGGTTGGCGCCGCTCCACCAATAGCGGTCGCGATTGAAGCGTGCGACCAGGCCGCCGCGCAGGTAACGGCGCAGCACCACCCGGCCGAACGGCGCGTCGACGAACCAGGCGCCGCCACGGCCGCCGCTGTCGACCGGACGCGCGTTGCCGCCCCAGTGCGCCGGCGAGAACCATTCCGGCGCGGCTTGCTGGACCTGCGCGCGGTCGAACAGAATCGCACCGTAACCGCTATCGTCGCGGTACGGCGTCAGTCCCTCGGCGGCGTCATAACCCGTCATCCGACCGAGTCTAACAAGTCACGTGACCACATCGCCTCTCAGTTCCCATCCTTCGATCTGCCTGCTGCGCCTGTCCGCGCTCGGCGATGTGACCCACGTCGTACCGCTGGTGCGCACTTTGCGCGCGGCGCGGCCGCAGGCCTCGATCGCCTGGATCATCGGCAAGGGCGAGCGGCGCCTGCTCGAAGGCCTGGAAGGCGTCGAATTCCTCGAGTACGACAAGAAAAGCGGCTTCGCCGGCATGCGCGCCCTGCGCCGCAGCCTGCGCGAACGCCCCCTCCCCGGGGGCCGCTTCGACGTGCTGCTGCAGATGCAGGTGGCCGCGCGCGCCAACCTGCTGTCGGCCTTCCTGCCGGCGCAGCGCCGGGTGGGCTACGACCGCTCGCGCTCGAAGGACCTGCACGGGCTTTTCATCAACGAGCGCATTCCCGACCGCCCCGGCATCCACGTGCTCGACGCGATCGGCAGCTTCTGCGAACCGCTCGGCCTGCGCCAGACCGAAGTGCGCTGGGACTTGCCCGTGCCCGAGGACGCGCGCGAATGGGCGCGCGCGCAATGGCCGCAGGACGAGGCACCGACCTTGCTGATCTCGCCGTGTTCGAGCCACACCGTGCGCAACTGGCGCAACGACCGCTACGCCGCGGTCGCCGATCACGCGGTCGAGCGCGGTTGGCGGGTGGTGCTGTGCGGCGGCCGCAGCGAACTCGAACGCAACACCGCCGACGCGATCCTGGCGGCGATGCGCCACCCGGCGCTGGACCTGGTCGGCAAGGACACCTTGAAGCAACTGCCGGCGCTGCTCGAACGCGGCCAGCTGTTGATGACCCCCGACTCCGGCCCGATGCACATCGCCAACGCCATGGGCACCAAGGTGCTCGGCCTGCATGCAGCCAGCAACCCCGCACGCAGCGGCCCCTACAGCGACCGCCGCTACTGCGCCGACCGCTACGACGACGCCGCGCGCAAGTATCTCGGCAAGCCCGCGGCCGACATCGCCTGGGGCACCAAGATCGAACACGAAGGCGTGATGGATTTGATCTCGGTCGAGGACGGCGTCGCCGCATTCGAGCGCTACCTCGCCGATCATTCGCTGCGCTAAGACGCGTCGTTCTCGATCTGCAGCCGTCGCCAGATCGACAACTGGGTGCGCTGGCGGCGGCGCTCGCGATAGACCGCGGCGATCAGCGCCAGCGCGATCACCAACGCGGCGACCGCGATCTGGCCGGCGCTCCAGTCGCGCCAGCCGCCGGTCAGCGCCTCCACGGCGACGAACACCAGACAGGCCGCAGCGGCATTGCACGAAAGGCTGCACAACACTTTCATGCGGTTGAGGGCGTTGCGCGAAGACGGGTCGGCCGCCTCCAGATATTCGCGCATGCGCCGGTCGACATCGTGGAAGACCGAGGTCGACATGTGTGCGGCATCGGGCAGCACCAGCCCTTCGCTGCGCGCCAGTCGCTGCGACAGAAAGGCGATGGCTGGCGCCCAGGCCTGGCGCAAGCGCGGCCAGACGATGCCCTGGGCGACGCCGTAGACCAGGCGGCCGATCGGGCTCAGGGCCAGGCCCAGCGCATAGGCGCCGGCGAACCAGGTCGGCAGGGTCAGCTCCGGGGCCTGCTCGCGCAGCAGGTGCAGGCCGGCCGGGTGGCGCAGGGCCAATGCCGTCAGCAACAGCCCGCCCGGGCACAGCCAGGCGAGCAGGTCGTCGTACAGCCAGGCGCCCGCGGCGCGCGGCTTGGGTTCGGCCACTGGCATCGCCGCGGCCGCCCGCTCAGCCGACCAGGCCGGGGCCGTAGTCCTGGTAGGACTTCTCTTCGACGTAGGTCGAGCCCAGGGCCAGGTTGATGTCCTTCTTGACCCGTGCCCGCACGTCGTTCTCGATGTAGACCGAGCGCGCCAGGCGGATGAACTCGGCATCGAACTCCTGGCGCTTTTCCTTGATGCGGATGTCGTCCTCGATCACCCACAGGCGCTCGTTGACGGCCTTCAGCTCGGCACGCAGGCGGACCACGTCGCCACCGGCGGCCGGGTGGGCCATCCAGGTCTGCTCGAGCGCGCTGAGCTCGTTGCGGACGTTGGCCAGCTTGGCCTCGTCGGTCATGCGCTCGGACTTGATCTGCAGGATCGCGATCTTGTCGAGCAATTCGCCAAAGGACACCGGGACCAGGATTTCGGACATGTCGCGCAGCCGTTTCGTTGCGAAAGAAGGCCGCTAGTGTAGCCCTGCCCTCCCCGGCCCCGGGAGGCGTCGACGCGGCGATCACGACAAGCCTTGTCGGCGGATGCTTCAGCCCGTATCATTCTCGGCTCACTGCACCCGGAGAGGTGGCAGAGTGGTTGAATGTACCTGACTCGAAATCAGGCGTACGTTTATAGCGTACCGGGGGTTCGAATCCCCCCCTCTCCGCCAGATACAGACAGAACGGGCTCTTCGGGGCCCGTTTTGTTTTTGGGCCCCGGTCCGGCCGATGTGGCGATGCCCGCGTGGCCCGGTACGGGATCGGTCCGATCGAAACCGAAAGTTGCGCTCCGCCCCGCCTCGCATAACCGGTCATCGGCACGGCCGCCATCGTCAGCGACTCAGGGCGAGGGTTTTCACAACGGCCGCGTTCGCTCGTCCAGTGTGTGAAGCCGGTGCTTCATGAGCCGTTTGGCCGACGTGGGCCACGCTCCAGCTTGCTTCGTCCCACTCGCGCAGGAGCCACCGTCGATGCCTTGCGCCACCACCGTCTCTACCGATCCGATCCACACGCGGCCTTCATCCATGCTCGGGCATGAAAGCCGAACACGGATCACGCTTTCTTGCTACGCGGCCGCTTGATCGCGATGATTGCGTTTTCAGCATTGGCAAACCCGACAACTGCGAGCGGCACGACCGACAGATGATCGAATTCGGACACCTCACGCATGTCGGCCTGCGCCGCGAACTCAACGAAGACACCTATTACGGTGACAGCGAACTCGGCCTGTGGCTGGTCGCCGACGGCATGGGCGGGCACGAGTACGGCGAGGTCGCCAGCGCGCTGGCGCGCGAGGCCATCGTCCGCGAGGTCCGCAACGGCGCCCCGCTGGCGCAGGCCATCCGCATCGCCGACGAAGAGATCATCCGCACCTCGCGCCGGCGCAACGACGCCCTGCCGATGGGCACGACCGTGGTCGCGGCCCGCATCAACGGCAACCGCTTCGAAGTGGCCTGGGTCGGCGACAGCCGGGTCTACCTGTGGCGCGACGGCCATCTGGCCCAGTTGTCGCAGGACCACAGCTACGTCCAGGAGCTGATCGCCAACGGCGCGATCACCCACGAACAGGCACGCAGCCACCCGCACCGCAACGTCGTCACCCAGGCTCTGGGCGTGACCGACCCGCGCAACCTCAACGTCGAGACCATGAACGGCGAACTGCGCCCGGGCATGCAGTTGCTGTTGTGCAGCGACGGCCTGACCGAAGAGGTCGACGACCGCAGCATCGCCCGGGTGCTGGCACACAACGACTGCAGCGCGCAGGAATGCGTGGATTCGCTGGTCGCCGCGGCGCTCGACGGCGGCGGCTCGGACAATGTGACCGTGGTGCTGGTGCGCAGCCACTGAGGGCGTCGCGGCCTTGGGCCGCGCCGACCTTACGCAAGGTCAAAATTTTCCAATTAATTCCAAACCTGCGATTCGCACTGCCTGGCTTGCGCGGCAGGAGTCGCTCCAGTTCGTCATCCAGGAATGCCGCGCTATCGCCCCCGTCGTTCCCGCGCAGGCGGGAACCCAGGGCTCTATCGCGACGTGACTCCGAAGGCACCCGGCCAGGGGTTCACAGCGCCCCATCACCGCGTCTGCGGGTATGACGCACTGCTGGTTGTACAAGCAAGGCATCCCGAACGCTTGCAGCCAAAACGCTGAAGTCTCCGGATCCCCGCCTTCGCGGGGATGACGGCCGGGTAGTTACGCCACTGCGGATCGCAGGTCGCTGGAGATGCCCGATGGGCATCGCGATGCTTGCGCTCAGGCCTCGACGGCCTGCGCGACCTCGACCGGCGGCATCGCCAGATCCCAGATGCATTTGCCGGCTTTCTTGCGCAGCTTTTCCAGGCGCGCTTCGTGGGCGGCGAGTTCGGCCGGCAACACGATCACGCGCGGGCGCGGGGCGCTGACGTCGATCTGGAAGCTGGCCTGTTCGAGCCTGGCCGCGGCCGCGCCGGGGTCGCCGAACCCGATCTCTTCCTGGCCCGAGGTCAGGCCGATGTAGACCTCGCCCAGCAACTGGGCGTCGAGCAAGGCGCCGTGTAATTGGCGGTGCGAGTTGTCGACGCCGAGGCGTTTGCACAAGGCGTCGAGCGAGTTGCGCTGGCCGGGGAAACGCTGGCGCGCGAGCAGCAGCGAGTCTTCGATAGTGACGCGGTCGCGCAACTTGCCGTACTGCGGCCCGCAACGCGACAGTTCGTTGTCGAGGAAGCCGACGTCGAACGCGGCGTTGTGGATGATCACTTCGGCGCCTTCGATGAAGGCGAGGAACTCGTCGACGATCTGTTCGAACGGCGGCTTGTCGGCCAGGATTTCCAGGCTCAGGCCGGTGACTTCCTGGGCGCCGGCCTCGAAGTCGCAATCGGGCTTGATGTACTGGTGATAGGTGCGGCCGGTCGGGCGGCGTTCGACGAATTCGACGCAGCCGATTTCGACCACGCGGTTGCCGCGTTCCCAGCTCAGGCCGGTGGTTTCGGTATCTAGGATGATTTGACGCATCGGGGGATTCTAATGGGGAGTGAGCGGGGAGAAGTGAGGAGTGAGCATGAACGAAGCGGCAGCTCGCTTTCGCTCACTCCTCACTCCTATCCACTCACTCCTGTCTTCAGGGCCGATAGGCCCGCAAGCGCTCCGCCTGCACCCGCGCCAGCACGTCGACGCGCTCGTTGTCCGGGTTGCCGGAGTGGCCCTTGACCCATTTCCACTCGATCGCATGGCGCCGGCTCGCGACGTGCAGGCGCTCCCACAGGTCGCGGTTCTTGACCGGATCGCCGCCGGCGGTCTTCCAACCGCGCCGGACCCAGTTGCCGATCCATTCGGTGATGCCCTTGCGCACGTACTGCGAGTCGGTGGTCAGCACCACCTTGCACGGCTCGCTCAGCGCTTCCAGGCCCATGATCGCGCCCATCAGCTCCATGCGGTTGTTGGTGGTGTCGGGCTCGCCGCCGGCGAGTTCGCGCTCGCGGCCCTTATAGCGCAGCAGTGCCGCCCAGCCGCCCGGGCCGGGGTTGCCGAGGCAAGCGCCGTCGGTGTGGATTTCTACGATCTTTTCGGCGTCTTGACTGGATTCGCTCACGCAACGGCTTCTCTATACGACAGCCGGGCATTATCGCCTTTGCGCGCCGCGAGCGGAGCCGCGATGCACGTCGCGCGGCACCAGGCCGGTCTGCCAGCGCAGTTGCTGCACCCGCATCGGCCCGATCGCGGCATGCACACGCTTGGTCAGGGTCAGCGCCACCCCAGCCCGCACCACGTCGACAGCGCCGACGCCGGCCTCGCCATGGGCGACCCGCCAGCGCGGGCCCAGCCATTGCAGGCTGACCGCATCGGCGCCGAAACCCGAGGCGCGCAGCATCGCCTGCCAATGGCCGGCATCGCGCGCGCGCAGGCCGCTGCCGGCCCAGCGCAGGCGGTACGGGCTCCAGGGGTTGAGGGTCGCCAACCATAGCCGGCCGCCGGGTGCGAGGATCCGCGCGCACTCGCTGAGCAGCGGCTGCGGGTCGGCGCCGTCGTCGAACACGTGCTGCAGCAGCACCGCGCCGAACGCCTCGCTGGCCAGCGGCAACGGCAGGCGGCAGCGCACCGCGCCGTCGAAGCCCTTGGGGCTGCGCCGCAGCGCCAGCCCGCGCCGGCCGCCGGGCGGCGACGCGGCGGCGACGCCGAACCAGGCCCAGGGCAAGGTCGGGCTGGCCGCGAGCACCCGGGACATGGCCGCGGCCTCGACCTCGAGCAGCCCTTGCCCGACCACCTCGCCGAACCAGTTGAGCGGACAGTCGGGGGCGGGGTCGGGTTGACGGCCGTGGGACAGGGCGGGCATGGTCGCGGTTCTCGACAGGAGTCTCGGAAGGCATCGGGCCAGGACGGCACGGGGCTTGCGAATACCCCGACTGTGCGCCCCCGGGGCGGCGTCAGGCAAATCGTTATCCAGCCCTGCCCGGGGCCCACCCGGCCCCACCCAGCCCGCGAAGCGGTCCGTCCCGCCCGCGCCCGCCAGGAGACCGACGATGCGGTTGCTCGCCCTGCCCGCCCTCAGCGACAACTACATCTGGGCCCTGTCGGGCGACGACGAATCGGCGCTGATCGTCGACCCCGGCGACGCCGCACCGGTGATGGCCGCGGCCGCACATGGTCTGCGCCCGGTCGGGATCTTGCTGACCCACCACCACGACGACCACATCGGCGGCACCGCCGCCCTGCGCGAGCGCTGGCCGGAGATCCCGGTGTTCGCCCCCGACGACGAACGCATCCTCAGCGCGACCGCCCGGGTCGACGAGGGCGTGAAGCTGCACGTCGCCGGCTGGACCCTCGATGTCATGGCGGTGCCGGGCCACACCCGCAGCCACATCGCCTATTACCTGGACCGCGGCGCCCATGGCGACGAGCGCCTGTTGTTCAGCGGCGACACCTTGTTCAGCCTGGGCTGTGGGCGCCTGTTCGAAGGTACCGCCGCCCAGATGCTGGTCTCGCTGACCCGCCTGGCGGCCCTGCCGGACGAGACCCGGGTCTGTTGCGGTCACGAATACACCCTGTCCAACGCCGCCTTCGCGAGCGTGGTGGAACCCGACAACCCGGCGCTGCGGCGCCGCATAGAACAGGCTCAGGCCATGCGCAACGCCGGTCGTCCCACCGTTCCCAGCAGCCTCCTCGACGAGCGCGCAACCAACCCCTTCCTGCGCACCCGCGAAGCCGGCGTGCTGCGCTCGATCACCTCGCGCCTGGGCCACCCGCCCGAGGACGAAGTCCAGGCCTTCGCCGAGTTGCGGCGTTGGAAAGACGGGTTCCGCGCTTGAAGCGGGCCGACGCCAGGCGGCGCGCGCCGCTGCGTGCCGCCCTGCTCGCCGCGCTGTGGCTGAGCGCGGCCTGCGCCGCGCCGGTCGGGGCCGCCGAAGCCCCCGCAGCCAAGCCCACCCCCGCCAAGGCCGACGCGCCTTCGGGACCGACCCGCAACGGCCGCGACATCTACCAGCGTTTCCGCGACGGCCTCGCCGACCCGAGCTGCGAGCCGGGCGTAAGCACGCGCTGGCGCCAACACTTCGCCACCGCGCCCAAGCGCCTGGCCCGCTCCGACGACGACCTGCTGCCGCTGTTCGGCTACGTGGTCGACGCCTTGCGCGAAGCGCACCTGCCGACCGAATACGCGCTGATCCCCTTCGTCGAGAGCGGTTACCGCCCCGGCGCGCGCAGTGCCGCCGGCCCCGCCGGGCTGTGGCAGATGATCGCCCTGACCGCACGCAACCATCGCGTACCGATGCGCGAGGGTTACGACGGCCGCTTGTCGCCGGTCGATTCGACCCAGGCCGCGGTGCGTTATCTCAAGACCCTGCACGGCATGTTCGGCGGCGACTGGCGTCTGGCGGTGATGGCCTACAACGCCGGCGAGTACCGCATCCTCAACGCGCTCAAGCGCAACGGCCAGACCGCGGCCAATGCCCGCCCCGACCAGCTTGCGGGCCTGTCGGACATCACCCAGGCCTACGTGCGCAAACTGCATGCGCTGTCGTGCCTGATGGAACAAGCCGACGACCGCGAGGAATGGCTGCAGGCCCTGGATCGCCCGGTGCCGCATCTGCAGGCGGTGACGCTGCCGTCCGAAGTCGGCGACATCGACGGCTGGGCCGCGCGCACCGGCCAGGACGCGGCGCAATTGCGGCGTCTCAACCCAGTCTTCGCCAACGGCTCGATCGGCCGCGTCAGCACCCGCCGCGCACCGCTGCTCGCTGTCGCCGCGGGCGCGGCGAACGCGCCCGCTCCGGTCGCAGCCGACCTGGCCATCGCCGCCATCGAATCGCCGCCGAGCACCCGCACCAAGGCGGGCGAAACCGCCGCCGACACCGTCACCACCGGTTCGGCCGAAGTCGCCGTCGCCAAGAACGACGAACCCGCCGCGAACGCCAGCCCGCGTCGCCACACCGTCGGCCGCGGCGACAACGCCTGGACCATCGCCAAGCGCTACCGCATCCGCGTCGCCGACCTGCTCAAGCGCAACGGCTTGAACGCCAAGGCCGTGCTCAAACCCGGCCAGGCCTTGTTGATCGATGCGCCGAACGGCGGCGACTGATCGACATAGGCATCGCGCGGGACCAGGGCGTTTCGTAGAGACATCGCCCTAGCCCTCCATCGCTCGTTCCGCACGAACACACTCGCTTCCGCCATTCGATCTGCAGGCACCAGAACGCACAGAGCCCGGACATGCCGGGCTCTGTCGAAGCGCCTGCGCTGAGCGCGCGGCGGGATCGGTCGGATGGTTTACGTTGCCGCGGTGGCGTCGGCTTCGTTGCGCCGGCGCGACGGCCACAGCATGGACAGCAAAGTGATACCACCGAGCAGCCAGCTGTAGTGGACGTTGCCGACCAAGGCCAGCGGCGAGACCTGGCTCAAGGATGCGGCGAGCAGGATCTGCGCGCCGTACGGCAATACGCCCTGGGTCACGCAGGCGAAGATGTCGAGCACACTCGCCGCGCGCGCCGGCGGCACGCCGTGCTGCTGAGCGACGTCGCGGGCAAGCCCCCCGCTGATCAGGATCGCGACCGTGTTGTTGGCGGTGAACACGTCGCTGGTCGCCGACAACGCGGCGATGCTGATCTCGCCGGCACGGCGGCTGCGATGGCCGCGCGCGAACTTGCCGATCACCTGCGCCAGCCAGGCCAGGCCGCCGGCGGCTTTCATCAAGGCGCCGAGGCCGCCGACCAGCAACGAAAGCAGGGTGATTTCGACCATGCTCTCGAAGCCGTCCCAGATGTGCGCGGTGTAGGCGGCGAAGCCGAAATCCTCGGCCAGGAACACGCCGAACAAGCCGGCGATGACCAGGCCGATGCTCAGCACGATGATCACGTCGACCCCGGCGATGGCCAGGCCGAGCACCACCAAGTACGGCAGGATCAACCACGGCGACACCGCGTCGGGCGTGGTCACCGGCGCGGTTTCGCCGAGAAAGCCGAGCAGCACCAGGGTGCCGATCGCCGCCGGCAGCGCCAGCTTGAAGTTCTCGCGGAATTTCTCCCGCATCGTGCAGCCCTGGGTGCGGCTGGCGACGATCGCGGTGTCGGAAATCACCGACAGGTTGTCGCCGAAGGTGGCGCCGCCGATCACCGCGCCGAGCACCAGCGCGCGATCCAGGCCGGAAGCGTCGGACACGCCGAGCGCGATCGGCGCGACCGCGGCGATCGTGCCCATCGAGGTGCCGAGCGACAGCGAAATGAAACCGGCGACCACGAACAGCGCCGGCAGCAGCAAAGCCGGATGCACGTTGCCGACGCCGAGGGCGACGATCGCGTCGACCGCGCCGATCGCCTTGGACACTTCGACGAAGCCACCGGCGAGCAGAAAGATCAGGCACATCAGCACGACGTTGTGATCGCCCATGCCCGACAGCAGGGTGTCCAGCGGCTTGATCTCGCGCCGCCAGGCGATGAACGCAGCCAGCGCGAGCGCCGGCAGGATCGCGACCGGCGCGTGCAACTGGTAGAAGCCCATGGCGTCGCCGTGCGAAGTGAAATACAGCCCGGCCCCGAAGAACAGGGCCAGGAACACCAGCAGCGGCGTCAGCGCCCAGGCACTGGGAGACAGCGGAGCGCCGGGGCGGAGCGGTTGATTCATCGCTTCATCCGAATGGATTAGAAAACCTGGCGATTTTGCAGCGCAGCATCACGCTTGTCGAGTGCTGGCGGTGGAATGCTGCGTCGGGGCCATGCTAGCGGGAGCGCGGAGGTCTGGCTTGCCCTTACCCCACCTCTCCCCTGCTACAAGCGGCCGCCAAGCCCGCTCCCGCGACGGCAAGCAACCGCTCCCGGCCGCCGCCGGCGCATGCTCAAACGCAACGGGGCGCCCGAAGGCGCCCCGCCGAAAGTATCGCTATGGCCGTGGCTCGCGATCCTGCATGGCCCAGCCATGCCGCCAGGCCTCAGATCACGATGATGCAACGTCCGCGGTTGTCGCAGATCGCATAGGTCTGCCAGACCCCTTCGTCGCACAGATAGATCCGCGAGCTGCCATCCCAAGACCGTTCCGTCACCCGTTGGCCTTGATTGGCGGCCGTGCACGTACCCGGCGCGGGGTACGCGGCGACGGTACCGACCGCCCCCATCGACACGAGCGCTGCGAACGCAATTGCCTTGCCCTTCATCGTCCTGATCTTCATGACCTTCCTCGATGCGAATCCAGCCGCCGGGATGGAGGGCCGCGCGGCCGAGCGCTGTTGCGCTCACGCACACGGACGAACCCGCTTCGGACAGGCGACGGCGTCCTGCCGAAAGCCGCCCGAGCCTAGCGCAGGCTTACGCGGCGCGCGCCTCCCCCAGGCGAGAGGCGCTTCGCAAAAACGAAACAGGGCGCCCGAAGGCGCCCTGCAGAGGTCTCGCGATGGCCGGGCGCTTACGCCGCGATACGGCTCGCGATGGCCTTGGCGAACGACATCGTGTTGCCTTCGCCGCCCAGGTCCGGAGTCAGCGAATCCTTGGCTTCGAGCGTGGCGATGATCGCCTCGCGCAGCGCGGTCGCCTTTTCCGGCTGGCCGAGGTGATCGAGCATCTGCGCCGCGCCGAGCAGCAGGGCGCAGGGGTTGGCGATGCCCTTGCCGGCGATGTCCGGGGCCGAGCCGTGCACGGCTTCGAAGATCGCCGCGTCGGTGCCGATGTTGGCGCCCGGCGCCAGGCCGAGACCGCCCACCAGGCCGGCGCACAGGTCGGAGATGATGTCGCCGAACAGGTTGGTGGTGACGATGATGTCGAACTGCTCCGGACGCATCACCAGCTGCATGCAGGTGTTGTCCACGATCATCTCGTTGCACTGGATGTCCGGATACTGCTGCGCCACTTCGCGCGCGGTCTTCAGGAACAGGCCCGAGGTCGACTTGAGGATGTTGGCCTTGTGCACCACGGTGACCTTCTTGCGGCCGGTGCGGCGCGCCAGGTCGAAGGCGTAGCGCACGATGCGCTCGGAGCCGCGACGGGTGATCTTCTGGGTCAGCATCGCGGTCTCGCCGTCTTCCGACAGCGACTGGCCTTCGCCGATGTAGGCGCCTTCGGTGTTCTCGCGCACCGTGATCAGGTCCACGCCCGAGGGGAAACGCGACTTGGTGTTCGGGAACGACTTGGCCGGACGCACGTTGGCGTACAGGTCGAAGCGCTTGCGCAGCTCGACGTTGATCGAGCTGAAGCCTTCGCCGACCGGCGTGGTCAGCGGGCTCTTGAGGGCGATGCGGTTCTTGCGGATCGAGTCCATCGTCGCCGCCGGCAGCAGCTCGCCGTGCTTTTCCAGCGCGACCAGGCCGGCATCGGCGAATTCGTAGGACAGGCCCAGGTTCATCGTGTCGAGCACGTGCAGGGTGGCGTCCATGATCTCGGGGCCGATGCCGTCGCCACGGATGACCGTAATGGTTTGCGTCATGAGGATTTCCAGCTGTAGGGCGCGGCGCAAGCGGCGCGGCGCACGAGGTGTGAGCCCCGTAATTATGCCGGAAGCGGCCCCCCGCTGCATTCGGGGGAGTACTGGACCTTGGTCGGGGGCGGCGATCGGCCCGATTCGGCGCAGCCGGCGGTGCGATTCGGCGCAGCGGCCCCGCGTTCAGCTAAGTGGCCGGCCCGCTTCAGCGGTTTCGAGGGTAGGCGCGGCGCAAGCCGCGACCGCGAGCTCTCGCTGACGACGCAACCGGGAGCGCGCGGTCGCGGCTCACGCCGCTCCTACAGGGGCAGCGACGCGCTCAGCCGTGGTCGTGGCCGGCCGGCGCGGCGGCCTCGCCCTGTTCGAGCTTGTCGAGGAAATCCACCGCGCGGCGCAGATGCGGGATCACGATCGAGCCGCCGACCACCAGGCCGACCGAGAACGCTTCGAACATCTCGTCGCGATTGACCCCGGCGTCCTTGCATTGGGCGACGTGGTAGCTGATGCAGTCGTCGCAACGCAGCACCATCGAGGCGACCAGGCCGAGCAGTTCCTTGGTCTTCAGGTCGAGCGCGCCGGGCTGGTAGGTCTGCGTATCCAGGGCGAAGAAACGCCGCACGACCTGGTTCGGTTCGGCCAGGATGCGTTCGTTCATGCGCTTGCGGAACGCGGTGAACTCGGCCACTCGGTCGCTTTCGCTCGGGGCTACTCGGTCGCTTTCGTTCGTGGCGGTCTGGTTCGACGACGCGCTGTCGTCGTTACGATCATTGCTCACACAAGTTCCTTCGATGGTGGGTTACGTCCTTGCCGTCCCTGGCGCTGCCATTCGGCTGCGGATCGTCCGGCCCGGCCATCCATGGCCGGGCGTTCGCGGACGCAAGCGGCAGTGCCGCTTAAGCGCGCCCGCTCACCCCCTCCAGCAGCGGCTCCAGGCCGCCGGCGCGATGCAGGGCGATCATGTCGTCGTAACCGCCGACGTGGGTCTGCCCGATGAAGATCTGCGGCACGCTGGTGCGCTTGGTCAGCGCCATCATCTTCTCGCGCTCGGCCGGATCCAGGTCGATGCGGACCTCGGTCCACTCCTGGCCCTTGCTCTTGAGGAAATTCTTCGCGGCGACGCAATACGGGCAGATCGCGGTGGTATAGATCACGATCGACGGCGGTTGGGGGGCGGTGTCGCTCAAAACGGTTCTCCTGCTGCCTGAACTCTGGGAAGGTCTTGCGGTCGAATATGGCTACGGCAGCGGGGAGTTTAAAGTTCGTCGATGGAACGCAGTCCCGCGCTACTCAGTACGCCAGCGTCGGGTCTGGTGCTCACCCTCACCGCAACGTCCCGGGACGACCCCGAATGCACCGATCGGACGTTGAACCCCTGAGTTAACGACGCATTCACGCCGTCCCACCGCCCGGGCGGCATCCTGCCATGCATCCGCCGCGAATGCCCCGCCGGCTTTCGCAAGCCCGCCATCCGCCCGCCATCATCCGTCTGCTCCCGAGGACTCACCGCTTGCGCCGCATCGCCCTGCTCACCGCCGCTGTCACCCTCGCCCTCGGCAGCGTCTGCGCGAGCGCGCAGGAATCCAAGCTGCCCGACATCGGCTCCTCGGCGGCGGAACTGCTGACGCCGGCCAAGCAGCGCCAGTACGGCGCGATGATGCTGGCGCAGCTGCGCCATTACGACTATCTGCTCGAAGACCCGCTGATCGACAGTTGGCTCGACACGCTCGGCACCCGCCTCGCCGCCAACAGCGACAAGCCGACCCAGCCTTTCACCTTCTTCATGCTGCGCGAGCGCCAGATCAACGCCTTCGCCACCCTCGGCGGCTATATCGGCGTCAACTCCGGCCTGGTGCTGACCGCCGAACGCGAGGACGAGGTCGCCGCGGTGATCTCGCACGAAGTCGCCCACGTCACCCAGCAGCACGTGCTGCGCGGGGTCGAACGCGCCCAGCGCGATCAGTTGCCGATCCTGCTGGCGATGCTCGGCGCGATCGTGGCCGCGCAGAGCGCAGGTTCCAATTCGACCGACGACGCGACCATGGCCGCGATCACCTCGGGCCTGGGCCTGATGCAGCAGCGCCAGATCAACTACACCCGCTCCAACGAATCCGAGGCCGACCGGATCGGCATCCAGACCCTGTCTCGCAGCCACTACGACCCGACCGCGATGGCCGACTTCTTCGCCCGCATGCAGGTCGTTTCGCGCAGCAACGCCGCCAACTGGTACGGCGAGACCCCCGATTACCTGATGACCCACCCGGTCACCACCACGCGCATCGGCGAAGCCAAGGAACGTGCCGAGCAGATCGCCGGCAGGAACAGCCTGACCGCGGTCACCGCGACGCCGAACGCAACCCGGGTCGAACGCATCCCGAAGGCGCCGTTCACCCTGCCCGACAACGCCAGCGGCACCGACAACCCCTTGTTGCCGAGCGGGCTGAAACTGCTCGACCAGTCGCTGAACTCGGGCAGCACCGGCGTGTTCGAGTTCGCCCGTGAGCGCCTGCGCGTGCTCAGCGCGGTCTCGCCGCGCGAAGCGGTGCGCGAGTACGAGCGCCTCGGCGGCGACAGCGACGCCCGTCGCTACGGCATGGCGCTGGCGCGGATGCGCTCCAACCAGTCCGGCGCGGCCGTGCCGGTGTTGAACGAATTGCTGCAGAAGCACCCCGGCCAGGTCTGGCTGAGTCTGGCCTTGGCCGAAGCCGAGGCCCAGACCGGCAAGACCGCCGCGGCCGACGCCCGCTTCGAAGCGCTGCTGCGCCAGACCCCGAACAACCGCGCCATCGCCCTGGGTTATGCCAAGGTCCTGACCGACCGCAACACCCCGGCCGGCGGCCAGCGCGCCCAGGCCGTGCTGCGGCCGCTGTTCGGCCAGGGCGGCGACGACCCGCTGCTGCAGCAGTTGTTCGCCCGCGCCTGCGAGATCGCCGGCGACTCGATCCGGGCCGGCGAAGCCTATGCCGAGGCCGCTTATCTGCGCGGCCGTCCTGAGCAGGCCCTGGTCCAGCTGAATACGCTCAAGCGCAATCCGGACCTCGACTATTACGCCCGTGCCCGCATCGAGGCCCGCATCGCCGCGATCACCCCGACCGTGCTGGAACTCAAGCGCCAAGGTGTGCGCGACGAGGATCTCAAGCGGCGCTAGGCCTGCCTGGGTCCGCAGAAGGCAACGGCAACGGCAAATCCCCCGCGCCGCCGGTCCAGGCCAGGCTTCGGGCCGGCTCGGGGCGCCGCCCCCTTTGTCAAAGGGGGCGAGTTTCAGTGCTGCGCCAAGGAATCGGCCCGTCATATGCCAGGGGTCGCCGGCTTTGCCGAAGACGGCGAGTTCGAGTCCGCGGCCAAGGGCCAGCATCGCGCAGCGGCACCGCCACGCGGCCGCCACGGCAGCGTCGCCCGTTCGCCACATGGCGACCATCGATCGGCCCCCTGCCATCGCGATGTCATCTGAACGCCAAACTCCAGCGTCGCGCATTACGGCGGCAACGGCGGCGAAAGCGCCGCCAATCCAGCGTAAGCCCCGTTTGGCCCGAATCTCGCGAAAACGCGCTGGGGAAGCGCGGCGCATCACAAAGCCGACAATGCAGCTGGGGCCTTGTCATGGAGTAGTCATAAAACGGTAGTGTACTGGCGCCGTTTCAAGGACGAGCCCTCCCCGCCTCCCCCTCGGTGACCGTGTGCAGAAGCGCATCTTGATAGTCGAAGACGAACCCGCCATCCGCGACATGGTGTCCTTTGCCCTGCGCAAGGGCGAATACGACCCGGTCCATGCCGGCGATGCCCGCGAGGCCCAGGCCGCCATCGCCGACCGCGTGCCCGACCTGATCCTGCTCGACTGGATGCTCCCGGGCACCAGCGGCCTGGAACTGGCCCGGCGCTGGCGCAAGGAATCGCTGACCCGCGAGATCCCGATCATCATGCTGACCGCGCGCGGCGAAGAGAACGACCGCGTCGGCGGCCTCGAAGCCGGGGTCGACGACTACGTGGTGAAACCCTTTTCGGCGCGCGAACTGCTGGCCCGCATCCGCGCCGTGCTGCGGCGCTCGCGCGAAGACGACGAGGACGGCAGCGTCGGCGTCGGCCCGCTGCGCATCGACGGCGCCGCCCACCGCGTCTTCGCCCACGGCGAAGGCGGCGACCAGCCGGTGCAGATCGGCCCGACCGAATACCGGTTGCTGCATTTCTTCATGACCCACCCCGAACGCGTCTACTCGCGCACCCAGTTGCTCGATCACGTCTGGGGCGGCAGCGTCTATGTCGAAGAGCGCACGGTCGACGTGCACATCCGCCGCCTGCGCAAGACCTTGGAGCCGCATCACCTCGACGGCATGGTCCAGACCGTACGCGGCGCGGGGTATCGTTTTTCCGCCTCGCTCGCCGCGTAAGCTGGAGGTATGCCTCCCCGCGCACGCTCCGCCTGGTTCCGCACCCTCGGTCAGCTCGCCCTGATCCTGGTCGGCGCCGCCGTGCTCGGCGTGCTGATCGGCCATCCCTGGCCGGTCGTCACGTTCGCCGCGCTCGGCGTCGTCGCCTGGCATTACTGGCGGCTGCGCCGGGTGCTGATCCGCCTGACCGCACGCCAGCGCCTCACCCCGCCGCTCGGCGAAGGCATCTGGAACGAACTCGACCGCCTGCTGCACCGCAGCCAGGCCGAAATGCGCGGCCGCAAGCGGCGCCTGATCGAAATGCTGCGCGCCTATCGCGCCGCCGCCGCGGCGATGCCCGACGCCATCGTCGTGGTCGAACGCAACAGCCAGCGCATCCAATGGTTCAACGAGGCCGCCACCGGTTTGTTCGGCCTACGCTACCCGCGCGACATCGGCGCGCCGGTGGTGCAACGCCTGCAGCCGCTGCAGCTCGCGCATTGGCTGGCCTCCGGCCGCAACGCCGAGCCGCTGGAAGCGGCCTCGCCGTGGAACCCGGCGATCACCCTGAGCCTGCGCCTGATCCCGTACTCGGAAAACCTGTGGCTGCTGGTCGCGCGCGACGTCAGCCGCCTGCTGCAACTCGAGCAGATGCGCCGCGACTTCGTCGCCAACGTCTCGCACGAACTGCGCACGCCGCTGACCGTGGTGCACGGTTATCTGGACCTGCTGGACCCGGAAGAACACCCGGACTGGGCGCCGATGCTGGCCGAGATGCAGCGCCAGTCGCAGCGCATGACCCAGTTGGTCGAAGACCTGTTGACCCTCTCGCGGCTGGAGTCGCAGGACAGCCTGCCGGCCGAGGAAATCGTCGCGATGGCCTCGATGCTGTCCACGCTCAAGCGCGAAGCCAATGCGCTGAGCCAGGGACGGCACGAGATCGCGATGGACGACCTGGCCGGGGTCGACCTGTTCGGTTCCAACAAGGAACTGCACAGCGCGTTCTCCAACCTGGTCAGCAATGCGATCCGCTACACCCCGGCCGGCGGCACGATCCGCATCCGCTTCCGCCCCGAAAGCAGCGGCATCGCCCGCGGCGCGGTGCTGGAAGTGGTCGACAGCGGCTACGGCATCCCGGCCGCGCACCTGCCGCGCATCACCGAGCGCTTTTACCGCGTCTCGACCAGCCGCTCGCGCGAGAGCGGCGGCACCGGCCTCGGCCTGTCGATCGTCAAGCACGTGCTGAACCTGCACCAGGCGCGGCTGGAGATCGCCAGCGAAGTCGGCCGCGGCAGCACCTTCGCCTGTCACTTCGGCATCGACCGGATCCGCCGCCGCGACGCCTATCACGATGCATTCGCCGATACTCTCCCCGACGTACTGCCTTAGGAAATCTGCAGCAGCGCCATGAATGCGATGACGGACACCCCGCTCGACACCGATCCGCTGCGCGACAGCGCCCTGTACTTCAATCGCGAACTGTCCCAGCTGGATTTCAATTTCCGCGTCCTGGCGCAGGCCCAGGACGCGCAGGTGCCGTTGCTGGAGCGCCTGAAGTACCTGTGCATTTCCTGCACCAATCTCGACGAGTTCTTCGAGATCCGCGCCGGCACCATGCGTCACGCCCAGGACCTGGGCCTGGCGCCGGGCCCGGACGGCCTGGCCCCGGCCACCGTGCTGGCGCGCATCCACGACCGCGCCGCCGAACTGGTCAAGTCGCAGTACGAGTGCTGGAACGACGTGCTGCGCCCGGCGCTCAGCGACGCCGGCGTGCGCGTGCTCGGCCGCAACTCCTGGAACGCGCGCCAGACCCGCTGGCTGCGCGCCTACTTCCGCGACGAGATCATGCCGGTGCTGTCGCCGCTCGGGCTGGATCCGGCGCATCCGTTTCCGAAGATCCTCAACAAGTCGCTCAACATCGTCGTCGTGCTGAAAGGCAAGGACGCGTTCGGCCGCGCCGGCAACCTGGCCATCGTGCGCGCGCCGCGCTCGCTGCCGCGCATCATTCAATTGCCCGAGAACGTCTCCGGCGGCAAGCACGACTTCGTGTTCCTGTCCTCGGTGCTGTCGACCTTCGTCGACGAGCTGTTCCCGGGCATGGAGGTCAAGGGCGCGTATCAGTTCCGCGTCACCCGCAATTCCGAGCTGCTGGTCGACGAGGAAGAGGTCGACAACATCGCCCTGGCCCTGCGCGACGAGCTGATCGGCCGCGGTTATCTGCGCGCGGTGCGGTTGGAAATCGCCGAGCAGTGCCCCAAGCCGATCGTGCGCACCCTGCTGGAGAATTTCGACCTGCCCGAGAATGCGGTCTACCGCATCAACGGCCCGGTCAACCTCAACCGGGTGATCCAGGTGTACGACCTGGTCCAGCGCCCCGAGCTGAAATTCCCGGCCTACCAGCAGCGCGTGTTGCCGGGCGTGGACAGCATGTTCGACACCGTCGCCGACGGCGACGTGCTGCTGCACCACCCCTTCGATGCGTTCTCGCCGGTGCTGGAGCTGATCCGCCAGGCCGCCGAAGACCCGCACGTGCTCGCGATCAAGCAGACCCTGTACCGCGCCGGCAAGGATTCGCCGATCGTCGAGCAACTGGTCCAGGCCGCGCGCAACGGCAAGGACGTCACCGTGGTGGTCGAGCTGCGCGCGCGCTTCGACGAAGAGGCCAACCTGGGCCTCGCCGACCGCCTGCAGGAGGCCGGCGTGCAGGTCGTGTACGGCGTGGTCGGCTACAAGACCCACGCCAAGATGCTGCTGATCGTGCGCCGCGAGGGCCGTAAGCTGCGCCGCTACGTGCATCTGGGCACCGGCAACTACCACAGCGGCACCGCACGCGCCTACACCGACTTCGGCCTGATCACCGCCGATCCCGACATCGGCAACGATGTGCACCTGATCTTCCAGCAGCTGTCCGGGCTGGCGCCGTCGCTCAAGCTCAAGTGCCTGCTGCAATCGCCGTTCACCCTGCACGCCGGCGTGCTCAAGCGCATCGACCGCGAAACCAAGCACGCCCGCTCCGGCAAACCGGCACGCATCGTCGCCAAGATGAACGCCTTGAACGAGCCGCAGGTGATCCGCGCGCTGTACCAGGCCTCGCAGGCCGGCGTGCAGATCGAACTGATCGTGCGCGGCGCCTGCACCCTGCGTCCGGGCGTCGAGGGCATCTCCGACAATATTCGCGTGCGCTCCATCGTCGGCCGCTTCCTCGAGCACCACCGGGTCTATTGGTTCGCCAACGACGGCGCCCCGGACCTGTTCTGCTCCAGCGCCGACTGGCTCGAACGCAACCTGCTGCGCCGGGTCGAGACCGGTTTCCCGATCCTCGACCACGACCTGCGCGCCCGCGTCTACGACGAGGCGCTGTCGAATTACCTGGCCGACAACCTCAACGCCTGGGAGCTGCAAGCCAGCGGTCAATATTTGCGCGTCGTACCCGAGGAAGGCGCAATGCCCCACTCGGCACAGGCGACCCTGTTGGCCAAGTTGTGCGGATAAACGAAAATCCCGCACATGAACAACATTTTCCCGACCACCCGCCTGCCGCTCCAGGACGGCGACCTGCTCGCCGCCGTCGACCTGGGGTCGAACAGTTTCCACATGGTGGTCGCCCGCTACGTACTCGGGCAGCTGCGCACCGTCGACCGCCTGCGCGAGACCGTGCGCCTGGCCGAAGGCCTGGACCGCAAGGGCGGCCTCGCCCCTGAGGTGCGCCAGCGCGCGCTGGACTGCCTGTCGCGCTTCGGCCAGCGCATCCGCGACGTGCCGCCGCAGCGCGTGCGCGCCCTCGCCACCAACACCGTGCGCCGCCTGGCCGCGCCGCAGGCCTTCCTGATGCCGGCCGAATCCGCGCTCGGCCACGCCATCGAAGTCGTGTCCGGCCGCGAAGAAGCCCGCCTGATCTACCTCGGCGTCGCCCACGCGCAGCCGTCCAAGCCCGGCGAACGCCGCCTGGTCATCGACATCGGCGGTGGCTCGACCGAATGCATCATCGGCAGCGGCTTCGAGGCGATCGAACGCGAAAGCCTGCAAGTCGGCTGCGTCGCCACCACCCGTCGCTTCTTCGAGAACGGCAAGCTGTCGAAGAAGAAATGGCGCGATGCGCTGACCGAGGTCTCGGCCGAATTCCAGCAATTCGCCGGCACCTACCGCTCGCTGGGCTGGCACGAGGCCCTGGGCGCGTCCGGCACCAACAAGGCCATCGGCGAGATCTGTGCGGCGATGAAACTGACCAAGGGCGCGGTGATCGCCGACGCCCTGCCGCACTTGCGCGACCGCCTGCTCCAGGCCGACCGCATCGACGAGATCGACCTGCCCGGCCTGTCGGCCGACCGCCGCCCGATCATCGCCGGCGGCATCCTGATCCTTGAAGCCGCCTTCAACGTGCTCGGCCTGCAACGCATGGCGATCAGCAAGGCCGCGATGCGCGAGGGCGTGCTCTACGACATGCTCGGCCGCGGCGGCGCCGACGACCCGCGCGATGCCGCGGTCAAGGCCATGGTCAACCGCTACGGCATCGACGAGCAGCAGTCCGCGCGCGTCGAAGCGACCCTGCTGCGCCTGTTCGACCAGGTCGCCGAAAGCTGGCGCCTGGACGCCGACGACCGCCTGATGCTGCAGCGCGCCGCGCGCCTGCACGAACTCGGCCTGGCCATCGCCCACAGCCAGTACCACGTGCACAGCTCGTACGTGATCGAGAACTCCGACATCTCCGGCTTCTCGCGCCAGCAGCAGCAGTTCCTCGCCGCCCTGGTACGCACCCACCGGCGCGGCATCCCCAAGTCCGCCTTCGACGCCCTGCCCGACCGCCTGCTGTCGGCGGTGCGCCGCAGCTCGGCCTTGCTGCGCCTGGCGGTGCTGCTGCACCGCGCCCACGAATCCGACCCGATCCCGCAGCTCGACGCCCACGGCGACGGCAACACCCTGACCCTGACCGTGTCCCGCCGCTGGCTCGAATCGCGCCCGCTGATCCACGCCGACCTGGAAGGCGAGCCGCAGGATATGGCGGGGTTGGGGATTTCGTTGAAGCTGCTGGGGGTTTGACGGGTTCCGCCTGCCGCGTCAGCGCGCGCAGAGGTAGCGACGCCGACGCTGCGCGTCGAAGCGGCGCATCGTCGCCGGGTAGGAGCGGCGCAAGCCGCGACCGCGCTGTTTCGGGTTTGCTGCGTTTCTCTCAAGCAAGATCAAGATCAAACGCATAAAGCTTCCGCCACTAAAGCGGCGGGTTACTTTCTTTTGTCATAAGCAACAAAAGAAAGGTAACCAAAGAAAAATGCTTTTCTTTGAATCACAGGCCCGCACGAGCGATGCCGACGCAGGGATTTTTCATACGAGACATCCCTGTCTCGATGAAAAACGGCCTGCATCCATGCAGGCCGCCCTTCGGGTCTTCGATTGCCTTCGCAAGTGCGAAGCCGCGCACAGCAACAGCAATGGCGATCGCGATGGCATAGCAACAGCAAGGCCGTCGGAAATCGCTCCCTCAACGGTACAGCCACTGTAGGAGCGGCGTTAGCCGCGACCATGGGACGCGCAGAGACTGCATAGCCGCCGCCAATGATCGAGGCGGCGCTCTAGCGCAGGGTAGGAGCGGCGTCCTACTGGATTTCCTTCGGTCACAAACCGCGACCGTGAATTAGGGCGGCGATGATCCGCTGATGGCGTCGCCCCTCCCTTTGGCTTTGGCCTTGGCTATTGCGGTGCGTCGTCTCGAACTAGCGAAGGCAAAAGAAGACCCGGAGGGCGGCGCGCAGGGATGCGCGCCGTTTTTCATCGGGACAGGGATGTCCCGCATGAAAAATCCCCGCGCGTGCATCGCTCGTGCGGGCCATTGATTCAAAGAAAAGCAACTTCTTTGGTTACCTTTGACCGAAGGGAATCCAGACGGACTTTTGTTGCTTATGACAAAAGAAAGTAACCCGCCGCTTTAGTGGCGGAAGCTTTTAGCGTTTGATCTAGATCTTTCTTGAACGATGCGCCGCAAGACCGAAGCACCGCAGTCGCGGCTCACGCCGCTCCTACATATGCACTACGGCGAATGCGGAAGCAGAGTAGCGATCAACCCGTCGTCCGCTGCGCCGCCTCGGCCCGCAATTGCTTCGCCCTCACCAACACCGGCGGTGGGGTGATCTCTTCTGGAATACGGAAGATCCCGATCCGCCGCAGCCATAGCCCGGGCCCGCGCGCCGAGGTCAGCGCCACCACCGGAATCGACACCACCAGGCCGATGATCACCGGCGACATCCACGCCGCCAGCGGCGGCGACACCACATAGGCCATCGCGCCGATCAGCAGGCCGAACAGAGTCAGGCCGCCGTAACTGCGGATCAATCCCGACAACGGCAGGCTGCCGTCGTCGCGACGCTGCGATTCCCAACCCGAGTCCTTGCCCGACAGCACCTCGGCGACGCCGCGCGACTGCACGTACATCGTGATCGGCGCCATCAACGCCGCCAGCAGGGTCTCCAGGATCATGCTGAAGAACGCTCGGATCGCACCGCCGCAGCCGCGCCGGGTGTTGCCGTCGAGCAGCATGGTGATGAAACCCATCACCTTCGGCGTCAGCAATACCGCCATCGTCGCCACGAACACCCACAGCGCGCGCTGGGGGTCCTGGTCGCGCCAGTAATCGCCCGGCGAGAAGCCGGGCAGGCGCGCGCTTTCCCAGTTGAAGAAGCCGGCCTTGTCGAGCGGAATCGCCAAGCCGATCAGCATCATCACCGCCCACATCGGCGCGGTGAAGTAATGACCGATGCCCATCAGCAGGTGCATGCGGCTGATCCAGTGCAGGCCTTTCGCCGGCAGCACCGCGGTGTGCTGCAGATTGCCCTGGCACCAGCGGCGGTCGCGCACCAGCATGTCGGTCAGCGAGGGCGGGCCTTCTTCATAGCTGCCGACCAGGCCCGGTAGCATGTGCAGGGCCCAGCCGCCGCGACGCATCAGGGCGGCCTCGACGAAATCGTGACTCAACACCGTGCCGCCGAAGGGCTTGCGGCCGCGCAGTTCCGGCAGGCCGGCGTGCTCGGCGAAGGCGCGGGTGCGGATGATCGCGTTATGGCCCCAGTAGTTGCTCTCGGCGCCGTGCCACCAGGCGATGCCGTAGGCGATCACCGGGCCGTAGACGCGCCCGGCGAACTGCTGCATGCGCGCGAACAGGGTTTGGCCGTTGACGATCATCGGCAGCGTCTGGATCAGCGCGACGTCGGGGTGGCGTTCCATCGCGCTCGACAACTTCACGATGACCTCCCCGGTCATCAGGCTGTCGGCGTCGAGGATCAGCATCTGCGGATAGGCGGCGCCGAAACGGCGCACCCACTCGGCGATGTTGCCGGCCTTGCGTTCGGCGTTGTTCTTGCGCCGGCGATAGAAGATGCGCTGCTGGCCGCCGGTGCGTTCGCGCAAGGAATGGAAGGCGCGGATCTCGGCCTGGCGGATCGGTTCCTTGGTGGTGTCGCTGAGGATGAAGAAATCGAAACGATCGAGCTGGCCGGTGGCGGCCACCGATTCGTAGATCGCCTGCAGGCCGGCCATCAGCCGCTCGGGATCTTCGTTGTAGGTCGGCACCAACAGAGCGGTGCGTTCGCCGAGCGCCGGCAATTCGCCGCCCTGCTTCAGGCCCAGGCGCCAGCGCCGCCGCGACAGGATCAGGGCGAACCCAGCCAGCGAGCTGGTGAAGGCCAGCGCGATCCAGGCGAACAGCGCCACGAACAGCAGCAACAGCACGCCTTCGAGCAGGTTCAGTCCGCCGACGTAGAGCACGCGCAGGATGTGATAGGCCGCGACCAGAGTCAGCAGCGCGGCGCCGCCGATCACGTACAGGCGGCGCAGGGCCATGCCCTTCGGCTCGCTCGGCAGGGCGTTGCCGGAACGTTCGCCGCTGCTCAGCGATTGCACCGGCATCGTCAGGGGCGATTCCGGGGGCAGCGCTTCGAACGGCACGGAGAGGGGTCGTTGCGGGGGAGCGACGGTTGAGTTCATGCAGTCCAACGATAAAGCCAGGTTTCGGAAAGGGGGCCGTCGCCGTCTTCGAGCACCGCGCGCAACTCGACCGAGCGGGCAGTGCCCGGTTCGAGTTCGAACGACATTCGCCAGCCGCCGGTGCCGGTGTTGGGATGGGCGATCGCGTTGACGATGCGCCCGGCCGAGGCCCAGACCACCGCGCGCGGTTTGGCGTCGGCGGCGAGCTGGCTCAGGCGTCCGCCATCGAGGTCGATGACGATCCGCCGCGCCGCACCGTTGCCGGCGCCGATGTTGCCGGCGCCGATCCGGGTACGGCTCACCGTCGCCTGCGCCGGCTTCCAGGCGTGTTTCGCGCACCAGTGCAGGCGGTAGTCGTAGCGATGTTCGCGCCCGGCCGCGAGCGGCGCGCGCGGCCGCCAGAAGGCGACGATGTTGTCGTGATACTCGTCGCCGGTCGGGATTTCGATCAGATGCACCGCGCCCTCGCCCCAATCGCCCACGGGCTCGACCCACAGACTCGGGCGGCGCTCGTAGTGCGCCTCGCTGTCGGCGTAATCGGCGAAGCCGCGCTTGCGCTGCATCAGGCCGAACGCGCGCGGGCGACGGTCCTGGAACGCGCTTTCCTGCAGGGTCTTGGGATTGCGCAGCGGGCGCCAGATCTGTTCGCCGGCGCCGTTGTGCAGGGCCAGGCCATCGGAGTCGTGCACCGCCGGGCGGAAGTCGTCCACGCCGACGCGATCGGTAGCGTCGAAGTGATACATGCTGGTCAAAGGCGCGATGCCGACCCGGTCGAGGACGACACGCGGGTACAGACGCAACTGCGTGTCGAACACCGTCTCGGTGCCTGGCGTGATCGCGAAACGCATCGCCCCGGCCACGCTCGGGCTGTCCATCAGCGCGTGCACGACGATCTGCTTGGCCCCCGCCGCAGGCTGTTCGATCCAGAAGCCGGTGAACACCGGAAACTCTTCGCTGTTGCCGGCGCCGGTATTCAGCGCCAGGCCGCGCGCCGACAGCCCGTACAGCAGGTCCTTGGCGACCGCGCGGAAATAACTCGCGCCGAGGAAGGCGCAGACCTCGTCGAAGTAGTCGCCGCGGTTGATCGGCGCATGCACGCGGAAGCCGGCGAAACCCAGGTCGTCCTGGGTCGGCTTCGGCGCGCTGCCGAAGCCGAACATCTGCGGCCGATACACCACCGGCGTGGCGACGCCGCCGTGCACGCGGTGAATGTCGACCCGATGCTTGAACAAGAACGCGCGATGGAAAAACTGCAACTGGAACGGCAGTCCCTCGGCTTTCCACAAGGCCTGCTTGGGATCGAAACGGATATCGCGGTAGGTGTCGTACTTGATCCGCGCCAGCGCCTCGGGCAGGTCGGCATCGGCCGGCCGATAGGGCTTGGCCGCCAGCGCGCGCGCCAAGCCCGGCACCGTGGCCGCGTCGAAAGCCCGCCCGGGGCCGGTCGCGGCCAGCGCCGACCACGGCAGCCCGCCCCCGGCCAGGCCGGCCAACGGCAGGGACAGCCCGGCCTTGATCAATTCGCGTCGGTGCACACGCCACCTTCGGAGGGGGTAAACCGGGCGATTGTAGGGATCAGGTTGTTAACACTCCGGAACATGGCCCTTGCACGACGGCATTGACTCGCGGGTTTTCAGCTCCAAACGCACGGCGAAATGCCGATTGCGTCACATGAACGCGGCCACTCCGACCGCGTCACCGCCCTGTCATCGCCCCGCCACGGCCGGGACATGGATCGCGCCCAGGCTTGCCCAAACCGGGAGCCGCGCATGCGCTACGCGATCGTCACCGAGACCTATCCGCCGGAAATCAACGGCGTGGCCCTGACCGTACAGGGTCTGGAGCAGGGTCTGCGTGCGCGTGGCCACGAGGTCGGCCTGGTCCGTCCGCGCCAGCACGGCGAAGCCCAGGACGGCGCCGCCCACGAGTTGCTGGTCAAGGGCCTGCCGCTGCCGCGCTACCCGGGCCTGCGCTTCGGCCTGCCCTGCGCCGCCCGCCTGACCCAGGCCTGGAGCGCGCATCGCCCCGATGCGGTCTACGTTGCCACCGAAGGCCCCCTCGGCTGGTCGGCGCTGCGCGCAGCCCGGCGCCTGCGCATCCCCGCCGCGACCGGTTTCCACACCCGCTTCGACGAGTACATGCGCGACTACGGCGCACCGTTCCTGGTCGGCACCGCCCTGCGCTGGATGCGCCGCTTCCACAACTGCGCCGACGCCACCCTGGTGCCCACCCGCGAACTCGTCGAGTTCCTGCGCAGCCAGGGTTTCGAGGACGTGGTGCGGCTGCCGCGCGCGGTCGACACCGTATTGTTCGACCCCAGCCGCCGCCGCGCCGAGCTGCGCCGCGAATGGGGCCTGGACGAGAACGGCCTGGCTGCGATCTACGTCGGCCGCATCGCCGCGGAGAAGAACCTCGAACTGGCCGTGCGCGCGTTCCGCTCGTTGCAGCAGATGCGCCCCGAGGCGCGCTTCGTTTGGGTCGGCGACGGGCCGGCGCGGGAGAAGCTGCAGCGCGACAACCCGGATTTCATCTTCTGCGGGCTCAAACGCGGCGAGACCCTGGCCGAGCATTTCGCCAGCGGCGACCTGTTCCTGTTTCCGAGCCACAGCGAGACCTTCGGCAACGTCACCCTGGAAGCCATGGCCAGCGGCGTGCCGACGGTCGCCTTCGACTACGGCGCCGCCCACGAACACCTGCGCGACGGCGTCCACGGCGCGGCCGTCGCCGACGGCGACGACGCCGGCTTCGTCGCCGCGGCGGTGCGCATCGGCAGCGAGGATGCCTTGCGCGCGGGAATGTCCCGCGCAGGCCGCGAGGCGATCAGCGGCCTGCGCCCGGAACAGGTCGCGGCCGATTTCGATGCCCTGTTGCACGGCCTGGCCGATCGCAATCCGCACAACCGCACGACCCGCCGCATCAACGACGAAAGCAAACCGACCCAGGAGGTCGTATGAACCGGCTGCCGTTGCGAAAACGTCTGATCGCCGGCGAGTCCGGCTGGTGCCTGCGCGCCAATCGCCTCGGCGAACGCAGCGGCTCGCGCGCCTATTTCGCCGCGGTCAGCCGCCTCGGCGACGGGATGTTCTGGTACGCGCTGATGGCCGCGCTGATCCTGGCCGACGGCTACGACGGCCTGCGCGCCTCGGCGCATCTGGCTGCGACCGGAGTGATCGCGCTGGCGCTGTACAAACTGCTCAAGCGCTGGACCCGCCGCCCGCGCCCGTTCGCCTCCGACCAGCGCATCCACGCCTGGGTGGCGCCGCTGGACGAGTTCAGTTTCCCCTCCGGCCACACCCTGCACGCGGTGGCCTTCAGCCTGGTGGCGATGGCGCATTACCCGATGCTGGCGTGGTTGCTGATCCCCTTCACCGCGAGCGTCGCCGCCTCGCGCGTGGTGCTGGGCTTGCATTACCCCAGCGACGTGCTGGCCGCGACGGTGATCGGATCGAGCCTGGCCGGGTTTTCGCTGTGGCTGGTGCCGGGGGTTTCGTTGTTCGGTTGAAGCTAATGAATCCCCCCCTGTAGGAGCGGCGTGAGCCGCGACTGCGTTCGCTCGGTTACCGGCGTTGGCTACCAGATCTCGCGATCGATGGCGCCGTTGCCGTTGCCGTTGCCGTTGCCGTTGCCGAGATTTTGATCTGCTTTGCCGCTCTGCCGGTCAAGTGGAGACCCGGAGGGCGCCGCACAGGACGTGCGGCGTTTTCCGATAAGACAGGGACGTCTTATCGGAAAATCCCGGCGCTAGCTGCGCACTCGTGGCCTGTGCCCTTGCAAGGAGAGCCCTTTTCTTTGGTTACCTTTGACCGAAGGGAATCCAGACGGACTTTTGGGCTTAGCAAAAGAAAGTAACCCGGCCGCGTGAGCGGACGGAAGCTCTGCTCTTGCTTGTGGCTTCTCGATCAGCAAGATCAAGATCAAACGCTAAGAGCTTCCGCCACTAAAGCGGCGGGTAACTTTGTTTTGTCTAAAGCAACAAAAGAAAGTCACCAAAGAAAAATGCTTTTGCTTTGAATCACAAGCCCGCACGAGCGATGCCGACGCAGGGATTTTTTATACGGGACATCCATGTCCCGATGAAAAACGGCGCGCATCCCTGCGCGCCGCCCTCCGGGTCTTCGATTGCCTTCGCGAGTGCGGTGCGACGCACAGCAAAATCCGAAGCATGAAAAGCGAAAGCTGAAGCGTGCTAGCAAGGGCTGAAGCCAAGGGCCAAGAGCAAAACCGGCCGACGGAACCCCATCTACCGTCCCCACCCCTCCACCCTCGCCCGCGCAATCGCCGGCGCACCCTGCCCCATCCAATCGCGATCGTTCGCCACCTGCGCCCGTACACGGCTCGCTTCGAGCGCGGCGAAATCCAAGTCGGCATAGGCCCAGCGCTGGCCCGCGCGGGTCTGCGCCAGGACGCCGTCGGCCGGCAGGCCCACGTCCATCGGCGCATAGATCGCCGCCTCGCCGGTGTTGGTGTCCAGGGCCGGGCTCCACAAGGCCTCGCCGGCGGTCACCGCCTGGGCGACGAAGCTGCGGTTCTCCAAGGCGCGCGCCAGGCAACCGACCCGCACGCGCGTCGCGCCGGCCTCGGTGTCGGTGCAACTCGGCGCCAGCAACAGGCGTGCGCCGGCTTCGCATTGCGCCCGCACCGGCAGCGGGAACTCGATGTCGTAGCAGACCGCGATGCCGGCGCGCTGGGTGCCGATCTCGAAGGTCTTGAGCGCATCGCCGGCTTCGATCACGCCGGCCTGTTTCTCGAAGCCGGTCAGTTGCAGCTTGTCCTGCCACAGGCGCCCGCCGTCGGGGGCGAAGGCGTCGCTGCGGTTGCGGTAACGCCCCTGTCCCAGATCGAGCAGGAAACTGCCGGCGACCACGTGCAGGTGCAGTTCGCGCGCGAGCAGGCCGAACAGGTCCAGCCAGGCCTGGCGATAGGCCTGGATGGCGACCAGGGAGGCATGCAGGTCGCCCTGGGTCGCCGCGCCGAAAGTCGCGCCGAGTTCCAGCGCCAGATACTCCGGCAGCACCGCCACTTCGGCGCCGCTGGCGCGCGCTTCGCTGAGCCACTTGGCCTGCTTGTCGGCGAATTCGGCGAAGCTGCGCGGCGCGCCGATCGTGTACTTCGCGACCGCCACCCTCATTGCACGCGTTCCAGGGGGCGCAGCCAGAAGCTCAAGGTATGCGGGCATTCGCCGCGTCCGAGCTCACGCCATGGCAGCGAGACCTGCAGCTCCGGGCGATGGACGTAGCCGCGTTTTCTCCAGAATTCCTCGTTGCCGCGATGGAACGCCGGTTTTCGGCCGTCGCTGGCGTCGCGTTCGACCGCGCAGAACGCGGTCCAGCGGAATCCATCGAGCCCGCGCGCATGGGCCTGGCGCTCGTCGAAGAAGCGATGGCCGATGCCGCGCCCCCGGTATTCGGGCAGCAACACCGACTCGCCGCAATAGAACACCTGCTCGATATCGATCGGACCGCCTTCGAAAGCGACGCGCAGCTCGGGGGTTTCGTCGGCCATCGGCAAGCCGGTCGAAGCGCCGACGATGCGGCCGCCGTCGAAGGCCAACACCGCGATGCTGCGCCAGGACTCTCGATAGGTCCGCAAGTAGTTCGCCTCGTAAGCGACATCGCCGTCGTAGAGATACGGCCAGTCGCGGAACACGCTCATGCGCAGGGCAGCGATGGCATCCAGGTAAGGCGTGATCTCGGCACCGCTGTAGGTATGGATCTCGGGCATCGGGGTATTCATATGGGCATCTTGGTGAAGGCGTGAAACTTCAGAGTCATGCTGCGGTAGAGCCCTGCGTGTTCGGCTCCGCCGAAGTAAAGCAGCCGAGCCCGCCTGCGCGGGAACGACGGCCGCCGGTTCTTACGCTTAGATGGGAGGTTCCAAAGCCCGGCATCTCCTGCGCGAACACCCAGCATCTCCGTCGTTGGTCGCAGTGTGCGCCAAGCAAGGTTATCCCGATGGCAAAACGACGCGGCGGCGGGCGTCCCTGCCCGCCGCCGCGCCGCATCGCTCGCTTACTCGCCGCGGTGGGGCGGCAGGTCCGGCGGGTTGCCCGCGGCCTGGGCCACCGGGGTACGCAGGGCCTCGGCCTTCGGCGGATCCGGCACACGCTTCGGCGACGAACCGCCGAGCTGGTACCAGTCGACCTTGCGCGTCACCATCATCAACACCGCCAGGATCAGGAACAGCAGGCCGGCACCCAGCACCAGCGCGTTGTCCTCCGAGATCAGCAGGCCGTACAGGGCACCGTAAAGCGTCGTCAGCATGGCACCGAACCCCAAGGCGCGAACGAGACTGCGCAAGACCGCACTCAGATAGAACACCAGCAGGCCGATGCAAGCCACGCTCGCGGCCAGATAGGCCAGGCCGAAGGCGAAGTGTTCGCTCAGGCTGACCAGCAGCAGGAAGAAGATCGCCAGGGCCAGGCCGACCAGGCCGTACTGGATCGGGTGGATGCGCAGTTGCTTCATCAACTCGAACATGAAGAAACCGACGAAGGTCAGCAGCACGAACAGCAAGCCGTACTTGGTCGCCCGATCGGCCTGCGAGTAGACGTTGACCGGGTCTTTCAGAGTCACCTGGACCGCGTTGATGTCGCCGCCGGGCTTGTTGCCGATTTCGTCGTCGCCGGCCACCGCCACCGTCGGCAGGATCGAACCGGCCAGGTACTGGCGTTGGGCATTGGTCGCCACCGAAGAGACCTGCCACTCGGCGCGGAAGCCCTGGTCGCCGATATCGTCCGAATGCGGCGGGAAGCTGCCGCCGTAGTTCGGGTGCGGCCAGGTGGAGCTGAGGGCGAAGCGGTTGTTCTTGCCCAGGGGCACCAGCGCCAGCGACTCGGTACCGCCCAGGGCGAAGTCGAGGTCGGTCTGCAGGCGCAGCGCGCTGCCCGGCGCCGGCGCCGCCAGACGCGCATGGATGCCGCCGCCGTCGCGCGCGCCGAGGCCGTCCTCGATCGTGGTCTCGGCGCCGTCCAGGCGCAATTTGGGATTACGCAGGCCGCGCACGTCGGCGAAGGCATAGCTCAACCAGGGACGGCCGATCACCCGGCGCCGACCGGATTCGACCTGATCCGCGCTCAGCACCGGATCGGCCGGAATGGTCGCGGCGAAGTCGGCCTTGGCCTTGCCCTTCCATTCGTAGACCCGGACCTTGTGCAGGCCGAGCTGACGCACCTTCGGGGTGATCTCGCCTTCGACGTCGAGCTTGTTCGGGAAGAAGGTCCAGCGACCCTGCTCGCGGCGCTGGACGCGCTTGACCGTGCCGTCGAGATCTTTTTCCGTCTCGATCCAGGAATCTTCGTACGGCACTACCAGGGCCGGCCCCGAGAACGCCTGCGCACCGGCATAGCTGCGCGCAATGCGGGCCACCGCCTGGGCGCGGTACGTCTGTCTCTCATCGATCACGCCGCCGATCATCAGCAGCGGAATCAGTATCGCCAGGGTCATCCCCAGCACCATCAGCATCTTCAACCACACACGCATGTCGTACTCCCTGTCCGCAACGTTGGACGGCAGGTTGCGCCGCCTGTGCGGGGGCGCGATGGCGCACGCGTGTGCTATCGGTGAAGCAATGGTGAAGCGCCGTTCGGGCGCCCTGGCGGGCTCAGCCGCGCACGATCAGGCTGGCGCGGGCGCCGCCCTCTTCGCGGTTGACCAATTCGGTTTCGCCGCCGTGCAAGGACGCCACCTCGGCGACGAAGCACAGGCCCAGGCCGCTGCTGCGGCTGCCGCCGGACGGACGCGGCAACGAATAGAAACGCTCGAACACGCGACTCAAGGCATAGTCGGGAATGCCGGGGCCGCGGTCGCTGATGTCGACGCGCTGGCACTCGCCTTCGCGTTGCAGGCGCAGCACGATCTCGCCGCCGCGCGGCGAGAAATCGGCGGCGTTGTCGATCAGATTGATCAGCGCCTGGCGCAGCAGGAAGGCGTCGCCCCGCACCGGCGGAAGATTCGGCTCCAGGTCGAGCAGCAGCTTGGCGCCGGAACGGTCCAGGCGCTGCGTGCATTGCTCCAACGCCTCGCGCACGATCGCCGCCAGCGCCACCGGCTCGGGCCGCTCCAGGCGCTGGCGATGTTCGACCGCGGCCAGTGCCAGCAATTTGTCGATCATCTGCGCCAGGCGCTCGGCCTGGCCGCGGATGCTGGCGGCGAAACGGGCGCGGTCGGCGTCCGGCATCGGCGCATCGCCGGGCGGCGATTCGAGCAGTTCGGCGCTGCCGCGGATCGCCGCGAGCGGGCTCTTCATCTCGTGGGTCAGGGTGTGCACGTATTGCTCGACGTACTGCTTGCCTTCCAGGCGCGTGCGCATGGTCTCCAGCGCGCGCCCCAGCTCGCCGAATTCGCCGGCCGCGCGCGGCGGCGTGGCGCGATCGCCGGCGGTGACCGCATGCGCATAACGGCGCAGCAGGCCGATCTGGCGCGACAGCCACCACGACACGCCCAGGCCGATCGCCAGCGCCGCGCCCATCAGCACGAAGCCCCAGCGCGTCACCACGGTCTGGCTGCGGGCGATGAAGGGGGCGATGGCGCTGTTCGGCTTGGCCACCGTCAACGAGCCGATGACCTGGCCGTTGTCGGCGCGGATCGGCGCGGCCACGTGCATGATCGTGGTTTCCGGGTGACCGGGGTCGGTCGCGCTGGAACGCGCGCCGTAGCGCCCGCGCAGGGTCAGATAAACGTCGTTCCAGCGCGAGTAGTCCTGGCCGACGTCCTGGCCGCTGCTGTCGAACACGACGATGCCGCGCGCATCGGTGATGTAGACGCGGTAGTTCGCCGCGCGCTTGCGGAAGCCCCAGATCGCCGCGCCGACGTCGCGCTGGCCGAGCGCGCGCACGCGCTTGGCGAAATCGCCCTGGTTGATGCGGCCGGCGACGAAATCGTCGGTGGCCAGCTCGGCCAGCACGTTGGCGGTATCGACCAGGGTGTCTTCCATGGCCTGGCGCACGCCCGGCTTGACCTCGGCGACGAACACCCGCGCCAGCAGCAACGCGGCCACCGCCACGATCAGGAAATACCCCAGGAAGATCCGCAGGCCGATCCGCATCGGGGCGCCCGCTTACGAGGCTTCTAGCGAATAGCCCAGGCCGCGATGGGTGCGGATGGGGTCGCGGTCGGCGGCGACGTCGCGCAGCTTGGCGCGCAAGGTCTTGATGTGGGTGTCGACGGTGCGGTCGCCGCTGTCGAGGGCGTCGCCCCAGACCCGGTCCATCAGCTGCGCGCGCGACAACACCGCGCCGGGGCGCTGCAACAGAGCGGCGAGCAGGCCGTATTCGTAGCGGGTCAGGTCCAGGGCCTGGCCGCGGTAACGGATGCGCTTGCCCTCCAGGTCGTGCACGAAACCGTCCTCGACCGCCGCGGTCTCGGCCGCGCCGCCGCGCGCGCGCCGCAGCACCACGCGCACGCGCGTGGCCAGCTCGCGCGGCGAGAACGGCTTGGTGACATAGTCGTCGGCGCCGATCTCCAGGCCGAGGATGCGGTCGGCCTCGGCGTTCTGCGCGGTCAGGAAGATCACCGGCAGATCGCGCCCACGGCGCAGCTCGCGGCACAGGGCGAAGCCGCCGATGTCGGGCAGGCCGATGTCGAGCACGGCCAGGTCGAAGGCCACGCGCGCGGCCTCGCGCAGGGCTTCGCCGCCGGTCAGGCAGTGCACCGCCTCGAAACCTTCGGCGCGCAAGGCATAGAGCACGGTGTCGGCAATGGCGGATTCGTCTTCGACGAGCAGGATGCGCATAGGACCGGGAATCGGGAGTCGGAATTAGGGAGTCGGTAACGCAGTTATGCCGCCCATGATGCCTTGCCGGGCCTCCGGCTGCCGCCCCCGGAAAACGCCGCGACGGCTATGGCCCCATAATGCCCCCCGGCGTCATGCCCGTCGCTGCCACGCCACTGGGTCCCCAATGCCGGCGCGTCTTCTCTCCGAATCCCCTCTCCCGAATCCCGAATCACGGCCTCAATGAACTATCGCCACGCCTTCCATGCCGGCAATCACGCCGATGTGCTCAAGCACGTCGCCCTGCTGGCCCTGTGCGATGCCCTGACCGTCAAGCCCGCACCGCTGTTCGCCCTGGATACCCATGCCGGGCGCGGCCTGTATCCGCTCGACGGCAATTCGGCGCTGCGTACCGGCGAAGCCGAGGGCGGCATCGGCCGGTTGCTGGCCGAGGCGCCGAAACAGGCCGCCATTACCCGTTACCTGGCCGCGGTGCGCGCCTGCCGCAACGAGCACGGCCCCTCGGCCTATCCCGGCTCGCCCTGGCTGCTTGCGCATGCCTTGCGCGAGGACGACCGCATCGCCGCCTGCGAGTTGCAGCCGGAAGAGGCGAGCCAGTTGGAGCACCACTTCAAGGCCGATCCACGCATCGCGGTGCACGCGCGCGACGGCTACGCGGCGATGAAGGCCATGTTGCCTCCGAAGATCGGCGCGACCCGCTACAACCGCGGCCTGGTCCTGATCGACCCGCCCTACGAGGCCCAGCTCGAAGAATTCGACACCGCCCTCGGCGCGCTGCGCGACGCCCTCGCCCGCTGGCCGCAGGGCTGTTACGTGCTGTGGTACCCGATCAAGCGCCGCCGCGCCCTGCAGCCGTTCTACCGCCGCGCCGCGACCTTGCCGGCCAAGTCGATCCTGACCGCCGAGCTGCTGGTGCGCGCCGACGATTCGCCGCTGCGCATGAACGGCAGCGGCCTGCTGCTGCTCAATCCGCCGTGGCAGTTCGACCAGACACTGCAGGCCGCACTGTCGGTGCTGGCACGCACGCTGGCCGAAACGGCGGACGCATCGGCGGCGGTGACCTGGCTCAAGCAAGCCGACTGAGGCACCTCGAAGCAACGCGCAAGCTCCCTGCAATACCTCGCTGCAATGCAGCGAGACGCCGAGGCGCGCTGGCTTTCGATGACCACCTGCGATTGCATTCGCCGCATCGCCGCCCGCCGAGCGCGGGCGGCGAACGCTGGCCGGCAAGCGCCGAAACTTCGGTAAAACCCGGCCGAATCGACGGCGGCGTCGTTCGCCGTCGTGCCCGCCTGGCCGCGATTGGCCGCTTGCGACGCGCCTGGATCCCGGCGTATCACTCCCGGGCCCACTGAAGGGCGAAAGGAGAGGGAGTTCGAATGTCCAGGAAGAAGATTTCGTTCCTTGCGATCTGCGCGTTCGCGTTCGGCATCGGCATGGCGTCGAGCGCCGGCGCCGCCGGCTGCAACAACACCTGCCGGCTCGGCTGCGAGACCGCACTGACCAACTGCGAGAACAACGGCGGCACCCAGTGCTACGTGACCTACTCGCAGTGCTATCGCCGCTGCGGCTGCATCCTGCCCTGATCGATCGCGATCGCGGCACGACCGGGGAGAGCCCGCTCTCTCCGGTCTTCGGCCTTACCCAGCGGCCTGGGCAGCCATCGCCCGAGCGAGCCGCGGGAGCTCAGCCCACACCGTTCGGCCCGGCGCCGGCACGCGGCCGGCGCATATCGACCAGGTCCAAGCCCAGGGCGATACCGTTGCGTTGTTCGCGCACCGCCTGGAAGCCATGGCGGGCGTAGAAGGCGCGACTGTGCTGGGTGGTCTCGAGTACGGTCGCGGCGAACGCCGGGTCGGCATCGATGCGGCGCAGGCGCTCCAGCAACAGGCGCTCGCCGAGCCCGCGCCGGTGCAGGTCGCGGCGGACCATGCCCCAGAACAGCACCGCGATGCTGGCGTCCTCGTCGGTGGCCGCATAACCGCCGCAGGCGACGATGCCCTCGCCTTCGAGTTCGATCACCCAATAACCAACGATCCCATCGTCGACCTCGTCGAGGGTCTCGATGAATTCATCGCGTTCGACCGCGGCGAAATACTCCGGCATGTTGCCGTCGAACAAGGCCAGGCAGGCGGCGCGATCCTCGACCCGATAGCGGCGCAGGCCGGGCGCGCTCAATAGCAGTCCCAGTGATAGGAGACGCGGCTGAAATCGGCGCGGGCGAGGTCGTCGGGGTCGATGAAGAAGTTGGCGATGCCCGAATCGCCCCACATCAGCGCGTCGTCGCTGTCGAGCTGGAACAGCAGCACGCGCCGGTCCGAGGATTCTCGCGGGTCGCTCTGGGTGAAGTCGGGATAGCCGCCGAGCTTGTGGCCGGAACGCGACAGATACTCGCTGAGCGCATCCTGCAGCTCTTCCTCGGTCGCGTCGGGATGCTCGCCGCGATAACGCTCGATCAACGGCTCGACCCCGCCTTCCAGCGCCTGCTCGAAATGCGCGTCGTTGGCGCCGATGGTCTCGTGGTCGGCGGTGAAGCGCATGCGCTGCGGTTTAGCCGGGTCGAACGGCAGCGAATCGGCCCCGGCCGTCGCGTTCGGCGGCGCGATCGCCGCGGCCGACAGTTCCGGCCAATAGATCACGCGGAAGCCGGTCTGCTTGGCAAGCGCGCCCATGCGGCCCTGGCCATGGGCGTCGTCGAGCGCAGCGCCGTAGTAATCGTCGCCGGAGATGAAGAACTGCAACATGCCGCGCTCGGGGTAGCCGGGCATCTTCGGCACTTCGGCCAGATTGACCTGGGCCAGCAGGAACAAGGGCTGGCCCTTGCCGTCGCGCGGATAGTCGCGCCCGGCCGCCCAATAGGCCCGGCCGCCGATCTTGCTGACGCCGGTATCGTCGCGCGCCAAGGCGCTCAACTCGATCCGCGCCACCGGCCGTTGCGTCTTGCGCAGGACCTCGTCGGCCGGCGCGAGCACCGCCTTGGCCTGGGCGTCGTCGTCGGCCTTGGCGCAACCCGGCGCTTCCGCGCCGCTGTCCGGCAGGCCGGCGTCGGCCCTGGCCTGCGCCGCGCTCTTCTCGACCTGGCCTTCGATATTGCGATACACCGCGTAACCCACGCCGGCGGTCGCGGCGATGCCGGCGATCACGATCGCCATCGACAACAGAACCGCGGTTCCCGTCTTCATCGCCTGCCTGCCGTCCCTAGACTGCCTCGCCTGCGCAGAGTATCGCCGAGAACGGCCACGGCGAAGATCGCGGCCAAGAAAAAGCCGGAAGCGCGAACGCTTCCGGCTTGATCGTGATCGTCCCGGCACGGCCTCGTGCGGTTGCCGCCGGCTCAGTCGCCGGACTTCGAATCCGGCTCGAAGAAGCTCCAGCGCACTTCCGGGAAGGCCTGCTTCATCGCCCGCTCGACCGTGTTGATCTGGTCGGTCAGGGCCGCCACGCTCTGCTCTTCGCGCATCTGCGCCTGCACCGAAACCATCACCTCGTTGCCGAGCTGCAAGGTGATCAGGCTGATCACGCGGGCGATTTCCGGGCGGCCGTCGAGGAACTCGCGGATCTGCTGTTGGCGCTGCGGATCGACGCTCTGGCCGATCAACATCGCCTTGACCTCGATCGCCACGAACACCGCGACGATGATCAACAACGCGCCGATGCAGATGGTACCGATGGCGTCCCAGATCGGGTTGCCGGTCGCCACCGCGAGCAGCACCGCGCCGAGCGCCACCACCAGACCGAGCAACGCCGCCAGGTCTTCGCCGAAGATCACCACCAGTTCGGCCTGACGGCTCTCGCGGAACCACTGCCACAACGAACGTTGGCCGCGGGCCTTGGCGACTTCCTGCAGGCAGGCTCGCATCGATACCGCCTCGGCGACGATGCCGAAGGTCAGCACGCCGGCCGCCCACCACCACTGCTTGAGCGGTTCGGGGTGCTGCAGTTTGTGGATGCCCTCGTACAGCGAGAACATGCCGCCGACGGTGAACAACATCACCGCGACCAGGAACGACCAGAAATAGATGGCCTTGCCGTAGCCGAGCGGATAGTCCGGCGACGGCGGCCGCTTGGATTGCTTCAGGCCCAGGATCAGCAGGCCCTGGTTGCCGCAGTCGGCCAGGGAGTGCACGGTTTCGGCCAGCATGGCGCTGGAACCGGTGAAGTACGCCGCCACGCCCTTGGATACCGCGATGGCGAAATTGGCACCAAGTGCGAACAGAATTGCGCGGGTCGAATCGCCACCACCGGCCATGACAACGTTGCTCCTTGAGGTTCAGCGGCGAAGTCTAACATTGCCGATTAAGGCCGATGCGAGGCCGCAACCGGCTCATCGAAGCCGCTGCGCCGCGGTTCGGGCCGGCCTCGTCGCCCTCGGCCCGCGCCTGCGGCGGGACGGGGCGCGGTCTCCCCGCCTTCGCGGGGAAGCCGCTCCAACGCGCGACCCTGGCGGTCGCGCGGCCAAGAATCAGAACCGGCCCGGGGTTCAGAACCGGTAGGTCACCGTGCCGGTGACGTTGCGGCCGTTGCCGGCGAAGCAGTCGCCGAATGCCCGGCACGGTGCGTAGTACTGCTTGTCGGCCAGGTTGGTGAGGTTGAGCGTGAACGACCACTGCGGCAGGTCGAAGGAGACCAGCGCATCGGCCAGGGTGTAGCCCGGCGTGCGCAGGCTGCCGTTGCCGCCGATCGACAGGGTCGAGCCGACGTGGCGCACGCCGGCGCCCAGGCGGATGCGGCCGCTGTCGCCCCAGTCGAACTGCTTCACGCCCCAGACCGAAGCGAGTTCCTTCGGCACGTCGGCGAGCTGGCGGTCGATCTCGGGGGCGAAGTTGCTGCGCGTCACTTCGGCTTCGTTATAGCTGTAACTCGCGGTGACGTAGAAATCGTTGCCCAGGGTGTGACTGGCCTCGAGCTCGACGCCCTTGGAACCGACCTCGCCGGTCTGCACCGAGTTGAGCACGTTCTGCGGGTCGTTGGTCTGGCGGTTCTTTTCGCGGATGTCGTACACCGCCAGGGTCACCAGGGTCTGCTCGCGCGGCTGCCATTTCACGCCCATCTCGTATTGGCGCCCTTCCTGCGGCTTGAACGGCTGGCTGAAGAAATCCAGGCTGCCGATCGGCAGGAACGACTCGCTGTAGCTCAAGTACGGCGAGAAGCCGCGGCCGGCATCGACGATCGCGCCGGCGCGGTAGCTGGTGGCGTAATCCTCGATGCGCGGCTGATCGCCGACCTGGGTGCGGGCACGGTCGCGGCGCGCGCCGAGCACGGCCGTGACGCGTTCGCCCCAGCGGATCTGGTCCTGCACGTAGACGCCGACCTGGGTCTGGTCCTGACGCGGCTGCGGCGCAAGTCCGGGCAGCACGTAGTTCCCGTAGACCGGCGCATAGGCGTCGATCGGCGTGGTCGCACCGAAGCCGGTCATCGCGGTCTGGCGGAAGCGCAGGTAGTCGACGCCGGCGAGCACGGTATGGCGAAAAGCGCCGGTGGCGAAATCGACCTGGACGTTGTTGTCGACCGTCAGCGTGTCGATACGCGGATTGCTGATGTAGGCCGAGCGCGGCAGCACCCGTCCTTCCGCGTCGATGAAGGGATTGGCCGGATTGGAGTAGACGTCCGGATAGATCTCGGTGAAGTCGGTGCGCGACTTGGCGTAGCGCAGGCTGCTGTTGAAGCGCAGCGCATCGGAGAAGGCGTGCTCGAGCAACACGGTGGCACGGGCCTGGCGGCTGTCGAGGCGATCGGCATCGGGCTCGCCGAGCAGGCGATGGTTCGGCAGGCGCCGGCCCGGCGCCGCGCGCAAGGTCGCGACCACCGGCAGGAACTGTTGGCTCGATCCGCTCTCGTCCTTCTGCAGCAGGCCAAGGAAGGTCAGCTGGGTCGCGTCGGAAATGCGCCAGGTCAAGGAAGGCGCCAGCACCAGGCGGTCGTCGGGCATGCGGTCGGTCTGTTGCTGCGCGTCGCGCGCCACGCCGACGATGCGGCCGGCGACGGTGCCGGCCTCGTTGAGCGGGCCGGCCAGGTCGAACTGCAACTGCCTGCGCTGGTGGGTGCCGTAGCTCAGGCCGATTTCGCCGGCGCTCTGGAACTGCGGGCGCTTGCTGACGAGGTTGAGGACGCCGCCGGAACCGCCGGCACCGTACAGCATCGACGAGGGCCCGCGCAGCAGCTCGGCGCGTTCCATCGTGTAGACCTCCGGACGCGGCACCAGGCTGGAGCCGATCTGCCGGGTCATGCCGTCGAGGAAGGACACCGGCGAGAAGCCGCGCACCAGCGAGCCGTCGCTGCGCGTGTCCAGGCCGTAGGCCTCGCTGTAGGCGCCGGCGGAATAGCGCAGCGTCTCCTGCAGGTTCTGCACGCCGCGGTCGGCGGCCTGTTCGGCGGTGATCACGCTGATCGCCTGCGGGGTTTCGATCAGGCGCGTATCGGTCTTGGTCGCAGTGGTGGCGCGGTCGGCGACCACGACCACCGAGTCCAGGCGCTTGGCCTCGCGCTCGGCGTCGTCGGCGAAGGCCGTGCCCGCGGTCAGTGTGGTCAGCGCGACCAGCAGCCCCCGGGCGAGACGGTGCGGACGAGGCGGAAGCGGGCGCGGCGAATGCGAAAACGTCATCAGAGGTAGTCCGAAGCTGGGCGAAGGGATCGGCGGCGCCCCGGCCGCCTGCGCATAGGCGCTACACGGCCGCGGACACGGGCGAGGCATCGTCCGGTCGGGGGCGGCGGCAGGAGGGCATCTGGCTGAGCCCGGCGGCATGAAACGGCGCGGGCGTCTGGCTGGCCTCAGGGGCGGTTGTCAGGCCGGCGAGTCGGCGGCATGATGCGAGCAATTCTCATTTCATGCATGGACTGCGTCAAGAAAAAGTAACCTCAGGCACATTGTCGCGAGGGCCCCGCCTTTCGCCTCTCGACCGTGGAATTGCGGGCCAGGGCATGCCGCCGGTCGGACCGGCGTCTACCTAGCCTAAAGATGAAGGGCGAAGTCCGTCACAATGTGCCAATATCCGACCATGGCCACGCGTGAACGTTTGCCGCCCTGGCATGAACGCCAGCGTCTTCCCAACGGACGCGAAGTACTGATTCGTCCGGTGCGTCCGGAAGATGCCGAGCCCTTGCGAGCGGGCTTTACCCTGCTGCAACCCGACGAGGTGCGGCAGCGATTCCTCTACGCGCTGAAAGAACTCACGCCGGAAATGGCCGAGCGCTTCACTCGGATCGATCCGCGCACCGAGTTCGCCCTGGTTGCGGCCGAACCCTTGCCTCCCGGCGAAGCTCTGGTCGGCGCGGTCGCCCGCGTCGCCATCGACGAGCGCAGCCACGACGCCGAGTTCGCGATCCTGGTCAGCCGTTACATCGCCAACATGGGCCTGGGCCGCTATCTGATGACGCGCCTGGTCAAATGGGCGCGCGGCAAGAAGGTGCATCGCCTGTACGGCGAGGTGTTCGAGCACAACACCCCGATGCTGTCGCTGGCGCAGTCGCTCGGCTTCGAGCGCGAGTTCCAGCAGGATTCGCCGGGCCTGATCCGGGTGGTGCTGGATCTGCGCTCGAAGGCCGCACGCGCGGCCGAGCAGCAGGCCGGCGTACGCAAGATCGGCGACAACCCGACCGACGACAGCAACGAACCCTGAGCGCCATAGGGCTGTCCGACCACACCGCCGGCGTCGTGCGCCCGGCGCGCCATTTCGTCGTCCCGGCGATCGTCCGCGCCTGCGGCGGTCGATTCGTTCGCCGCACGGGCCCTGATCGCATACCAGGCTGAGCCAACGGCCGGAAACGGCACAACCCTCGATAGCGGCAACCGCAGCCGCGCCTGCGGCTGACCGCATCGTCTCGCTCGTCATCCACTCGGCCGACGCAAACCCCGCGCAGCGACACCGATCGCGCAGAAAAACAAGCTCGCACAGATCGCCGGCGCAAAGCGCGCAACTGCGCGCCCGGTAGCCGCGGCCGATCCACTAAACTAGCCGACTCCATGAAATCATCTCCCTCTCCCGTGTCCCTGCTGCCCAAGATCGGCCAGCAGCGCGCCTGGTGGCGTGCGCCGGCCTCGCCTTCCGCCCTGGCCTGGGCGATCGCCCGCGCCGCCGCCGAACACGACGGCCCCCTGCTCGCGATCGCGCGCGATAACCACGGCGCGCACCAGCTCGAATCCGATCTGCGCACCCTGCTCGGCCGCGACGGCGCCGGCGACGGCGCTATGCCGGTACTGCCGTTCCCGGACTGGGAAACCCTGCCCTACGATCTGTTCAGTCCGCACCCGGACATCGTCTCGCAGCGTCTGGCGGCCTTGCATCGCCTGCCGACGCTCAAGCGCGGCATCGTCGTGGTGCCGGTGCAGACGCTGTTGCAACGGCTCGCACCGCTGCGCCACGTGGTCGGCGGCAGCTTCGACGTCGCGGTCGGCCAACGCCTCGACCTGGACGCGGAAAAGCGCCGGCTCGAATCGGCCGGTTACCGGCACGTGCCGCAAGTATTGGACCCGGGCGATTTCGCCGTGCGCGGCGGCCTACTCGACGTCTATCCGATGGGCGCCGACTCGCCGTTCCGGGTCGAGTTGCTCGACGACGAGATCGAGACCATCCGCGCTTTCGATCCCGAGTCGCAACGCTCGCTCGACAAGATCGATGCGGTGCGGCTGTTGCCGGGCCGCGAAGTGCCGCTCGACGATGCCTCGCTCAAGCGCGCGCTCGATGCGCTGCGCGAACGTTTCGACCTCGACACCCGGCGCAGCGCGCTGTACCAGGATCTCAAGTCGGGCATCGCGCCCTCGGGCATCGAGTACTACCTGCCGTTGTTCTTCGAGCAGACCGCGACCCTGTTCGACTACCTCGACGAACGCGTGCTGCCGGTGATCGCCGACGGCGCGCTCGACGCCGCCGACGCGTTCTGGGCCCAGACCGGCGAACGCTACGAGCAGCGCCGGCACGATCTCGAACGCCCGCTGCTGCCGCCCGACACGCTCTACCTGACCCCGGTCGGCCTGCGCGAAAAGCTCAATGAAGGCCCGCGCATCGAGTTGTGCGGCGAACAGCATCCGCAACGCGCCAAGGCGCTCGCGCTCGGCGAACAGCCGGCGCCGACCCTGCCGGTCGCGGCGCGCGACGCCGCTCCCGCCGAAGCGCTGAAGTCGTTCCTGGCCAGCTATCCCGGCCGCGTGCTGATCGCCTCCGACACCGCCGGCCGCCGCGAGGCCCTGCTCGAAGTGTTGCAGGCCGCGGGCTTGAAGCCGGACGTGGTCGCCGACTGGAACGCGTTCGCCAACGGCGCCTCGCCGAGCCGCTTCGCCATCGCGGTGGCACCGTTCGACGACGGTTTCGCCGTGGTCGAGCCGCCGCTGGCGATCCTGACCGAACGCCAGCTGTTTCCCGAACGCGCCGCGCAGCCGCGCCGGCGCAAGCGCGTCGGCCGCGAACCCGAAGCGATCATCCGCGACCTCGGCGAGTTGTCCGAAGCCGCGCCGATCGTGCACGAGGACCACGGCGTCGGCCGTTACCGCGGCCTGATCGTGCTCGAAGCCGGCGGCCAGCCCGGCGAATACCTCGAAATCGAATACGCCAAGGGCGACCGGTTGTACGTGCCGGTCGCGCAACTGCACCTGATCAGCCGCTACTCCGGCGCCTCGGTCGAAACCGCGCCGCTGCACTCGCTCGGCGGCGAGCAATGGACCAAGGCCAAGCGCAAGGCCGCCGAGAAAGTCCGCGACGTCGCCGCCGAACTGCTCGAGATCCAGGCCAAGCGCCAGGCCCGCGCCGGCCTCGCGCTCGATGTCGACCGCTCGATGTACGAGCCATTCGCGGCCGGCTTCCCGTTCGAGGAAACCCCGGACCAGCATTCGGCGATCGAGGCGGTGATCCGCGACCTCAGCAGCAGCCAGCCGATGGACCGCGTGGTCTGCGGCGACGTCGGCTTCGGCAAGACCGAAGTCGCGGTGCGCGCGGCCTTCGTCGCCGCGACCGCCGGCAAGCAGGTCGCGGTGCTGGTGCCGACCACCCTGCTCGCCGAGCAGCACTACCGCACCATGCGCGACCGCTTCGCCGATTGGCCGTTGAAGGTCGAAGTGTTGTCGCGCTTCAAGAGCACCAAGGAGATCAAGGCCGAGCTGGAGAAAGTCAGCGAGGGCAAGATCGACGTCGTGGTCGGCACCCATCGCCTGCTGCAGCCCGACGTGCGCTTCAAGGACCTCGGCGTGGTCATCGTCGACGAAGAGCAGCGTTTCGGCGTACGCCAGAAAGAAGCGCTGAAGGCGCTGCGCGCCAACGTGCATCTGCTGACCCTGACCGCCACGCCGATTCCGCGCACCCTCAACATGGCCATGGCCGGGCTGCGCGACCTGAGCATCATCGCGACCCCGCCGGCGCATCGCCTGGCCGTGCAGACCTTCGTCGTGCCCTGGGACGACATGCAGCTGCGCGAGGCGTTCCAGCGCGAACTCGCGCGCGGCGGCCAGGTGTATTTCCTGCACAACGACGTCGAGAGCATCGGCCGCATGAAGCGCCAGCTGGAAGAACTGGTGCCGGAGGCGCGCATCGGCGTCGCCCACGGCCAGATGGCCGAGCGCGAACTCGAAAGCGTGATGCTCGACTTCCACAAGCAGCGCTTCAACGTCCTGCTGTGCACTACCATCATCGAGTCGGGCATCGACATCCCGAACGCCAACACCATCATCATGAACCGCGCCGACAAGTTCGGCCTGGCGCAGTTGCACCAGTTGCGCGGCCGGGTCGGCCGTTCGCATCACCGCGCCTACGCTTACCTGGTGATTCCCGACAAGCGTTCGATCACCCCGGATGCGCAGAAGCGTTTGGAAGCGATCGCCTCGATGGACGAGCTCGGCGCAGGCTTCACCTTGGCCACCCACGACCTGGAAATCCGCGGCGCCGGCGAATTGCTCGGCGAGGACCAGAGCGGGCAGATGGCCGAGGTCGGCTTCAGCCTGTACACCGAACTGCTCGAACGCGCCGTGCGCTCGATCCGCCAGGGCAAGCTGCCCGACGTCGACTCGACCGATGCGCGCGGCGCCGAAGTCGAGCTGCATATCCCGGCCTTGATCCCGGACGACTACCTGCCCGACGTGCACACCCGCCTGACCCTGTACAAGCGCGTCAGCGGCGCACGCAGCGACGAGGAACTGCGCGAGTTGCAGGTCGAGATGATCGACCGCTTCGGCCTGCTGCCGGATGCGGCCAAGCATTTGTTCGCGGTCGCCGAACTCAAGCTGGTCGCGACCGACCTCGGCATCCGCAAACTCGACCTCGGCGAAAAGGGCGGCCGCCTGCAGTTCGTCGAGCGCCCGAACGTCGACCCGATGTCGATCATCAAGCTGATCCAGGGGCAGCCGAAGCTGTACCAGATGGACGGCCCGGACAAACTCAAACTCAAGCTGGACCTGCCGGATGCGCCGGCGCGCCTGGCGGCGGCGAAGGGTTTGTTGATGCTGCTCGACAAGAAGCACTGAGCGGGCGTGGGCTCCGCCTGGAAGATGGCTCTCCGCCGGTTTTTGGGAGAGCCGCAGGCTAAAGCAAATCCCCCCTAGCCCCCCTTTGCAAAGGGGGGAACTGCTTCTCGTGTTTCTGGAAGAGCCGCTTCCTTCGTTGGCCTGTCGAAGCGCCAAGGCGCCTGCCGAGCAGCGAAGCTTGCCGATAGCACCCAAAACGCCACATCACTGCATCCTTACCCGTCGAGTTCCCCCTTTGCAGAGGGGGCCAGAGGGGATTTGCTTTGGCCTTAGCTCTTCCAAGCAAACACAGCGAGAACACCTCCAGCGCCCAACCCGCGCCAGTACAAAAGACACTCCCGCAACACCCGCGCGCCTCTTACGCTCCGCCTACCCTCCAGGCCCGAGCATCCCATGCCCCGCCTCCCGCTTCTGCTCGCCCCGCTTCTGCTCGTCCTCGCCACTCCAGCCGCTGCGGCACCGCCGCTGAAGACGCAACTGACGCAGCGCAGCGTGCTCAACCTAGCCGCGGCCAAGCGAATCGCCGCGGCGGCCGAGGACAAGGCGCGCGCCGACGGCCTCAACGTCGCCATCGCGATCGTCGACGAGGCCGGCCGCCTGCTGCATTTCCAGCGCATGGACGGCAGCCCGAACTCCAGCGTCGAAGTCGCCATCGGCAAGGCCGTGCACGCGGCCAACTATCGCCGCGACACCGCGTTCCATCAGAAACTGCTCGGCGACGGCAACATGGTCGTGCTCGGCCTGCCCGGCATCACTCCGATCGAAGGCGGCGTACGCTTGCTGCTCGGCGAACAGGTCATCGGCGGCATCGGCGTATCCGGCGCGCAAGCGGCGCAGGACGGCGCGATCGCCCAGGCCGGCGCCGACCTGCTCCGCGATTGAATCCCAGCGAGGACACGCCATGCGCCCGATCACCTGCACCGCCGCCCTCGCCCTGAGCCTCGCGCTCGGCGGCTGCGCCACCCGTCCGACCGAAGCCGAAGCGCCGCTCACCTATGTGATCGTGCGTCACGCCGAGAAGAGTACCGACGATCCGCGCGACCCCTCGCTCAACGAAGCCGGACAGGCGCGCGCCGAACGCCTCGCCGCTTCATTGGCGCAAGCGCCGATGCGCGCGGTCTATGCCACCGAGTACCGCCGCACCCGACAGACCGGCGAACCGACCGCGCGCGCGCACGGGCTCACGATGACGCGATACGACGCCAAACAGGCCGCGGCCGAGTTCGCCGCGACCCTGCGCCGCGATCATCGCGACGGCACGGTGCTGGTGGTCGGCCACAGCAACACCGCACCCGCGATCGCCGCCGCCTTGTGCGCCTGCGACGTCGCGCCGATGCCGGAAACCGAATTCGACCGCCGCATGGTCGTGCGCATCGACGCGCAGGGACGGGCGAGCTTCGAGCAAACCCGGGATCGGTGACGCCGCTCGCTTGGGCGCCCGCCCGCGGCGGCCTAGACTGGCTCGACCGCGGTTCCGCCGGACCGCCCTGTGATTCAACGGAGTCGCCGATGCGTCCCTCGCTCCCCGCCGCCCCGCTCGCCGCCGCGCTGTTGAGCGGCGTACTCGCCCTGACCGCCTGCGCCCATGCCGGCCAGAACGCCCCTTCATCGAAGACCGCAACGCCTGGCCAGGCCTTCAGCCTGGCGCGCGGCGAGTCGGCCAGCCTGCCCGACCGTTCGCAGTTGCGCTTCGTCGCGATCAGCGCCGACTCGCGTTGCCCGCCGAAGGTGCAATGCGTCTGGGCCGGCGATGCCGTGCTGGAGTTCGAGTGGACCGGCGCCGACGGCGCGAAGTCGGCGCTCAGCTTCAACACCGTCAGCGATGCGCGCAAAAGCGCCGGCGGCTGGCGCATCGAGGTGCAGGGCCTGGATTTCGCCGAACCGCCGAATGCGACGCTCAAGGTCGACGCCGAATGACCGCAAGGCGCGCTGAGGCGAGCGCGATTCCCAGCCTCTTTCGTGCAACACCGAGTTTCAGTGCCGTGCGCCTGATTGCATAAAAGACATGCGAACCTGCCGGCATACCCCTGCAGGAGTCCGTGCCATGACCACGATCGTCGCCCCGCGCGTCCACGACCTGGGCGGGTTCGAAGTCCGCCGCGCCGTGCCGAGCATCCAGGCGCGGTCGGTCGGCCCCTTCGTGTTCGTCGACCACATCGGCCCGGCCGTGTTCGAGCCCGGCCAGGGCATCGACGTGCGCCCGCACCCGCATATCGGCCTGGCCACGGTGACTTTTCTCTGGGCCGGCTCGATCGGCCATCGCGACACCCTGGGCAGCGTCCAGGACATCAACCCGGGCGACGTCAACTGGATGACCGCCGGCCGCGGCATCGCCCATTCCGAACGCACCCCACAGGCGCCGCGCGCCAGCGGCCACCCGCTGCACGGCATGCAGACCTGGGTGGCGCTGCCGCGCTCGTTCGAGGAGACCGCGCCGGCCTTCCACCACCATCCGGCCGCGACCCTGCCGCAGCAGCGCCGCGACGGCGCCTGGCTGCGCATCGTCGCCGGGCGCGGCTTCGGCGAGGAGTCGCCGGTGCGGGTGTTCGCCGACACCCTCTACGTCGCCATCGACCTCGACCCCGGCGCCGAGCTCGACCTCGAGGACAGCCACGCCGAGCGCGCGCTCTACCTGCTCGAAGGCGAGGCCCAGCTCGACGGCGCCGACCTGCCGGCGCGGCACCTGGTCGTGCTCGACCCCGGCACCCGCCCGCGCCTGCGCGCCAAGACCCCGCTCAAGGCCATGCTGCTGGGCGGCGAACCGCTGGATGGGCCGCGCCACCTGTGGTGGAACTTCGTCTCAAGTTCGCGTGAGCGGATCGAACAGGCCAAGCTGGATTGGGCCGAGGGACGATTCGGCGAGATCGCCGGCGAGCACGAATTTATTCCTCTACCTGAACGATGACGTAACGTTTGTCAACGCCTCCGAAGTGGACTATGGTCACAGGGCTGAAAGGCTCCAGCACCGTTTTGACCTAATCGGGTTCCAGGGGGACGATCGTGAAGTCAAGGGTAAAGAGCCAGCACGCATTGCCGTGGCTGGCGTTGGTGTTCGTCGTGTGTGCGTCTGCGCAAGAACCCGCCGCTTCAGGCGCCTGTCCGTTTCTACCGGCCGATTCGGGCCTGCACTGGGAACACCGTGCCGGCGCCGATTCCGACTTCTGTCGCGCACTGCGTGCCGACCAGTCGGAAGCCTTCGGCCTCTACATAGCCTCCAAGTCGCCGTTCGAGCCCAAGCGCAGCGATCGCGCCGAAGCCAGCACGATCGACGGCAAGGCCATGCATTGGTACCGCGGCGAACTCGCCGGCAAGCCCAACATCCAGGTGCGCGAAACCTTGCTCGATATCGGCAACGGCAAGCATGCGCATATCTGGATGCAGGCGACGTCGCCCGAGCAACTGCGGGAGGTCATCGGCCAGACCGAGGGCCTGCGATTTCCCTCGACGCGACTGAGCAGCACTAAATAGCACGTCGCGGGGTCTGTTTTCCGAGCCGATTTGACTGCGGTCGCGGTTTGCTGGCCCCGCGACCGTTTTGTGACGGGTTGCGCATTTTTGAGTTGTCAGCCAGCATGAGAATCGGCCTGGCTGAATGGGGTCGTGGCGTATCGTTCCCTGGCTGAACAGGGCGTTCGTCCGACCCTGGGCCGTATGCAAGCCCATAACTCAAAAGGAAGACGATCATGATCAAGCGACTCGGTGCGGAGTTCATCGGTACGTTCTGGCTGGTGCTCGGCGGTTGCGGCAGCGCCGTGCTCGCAGCGAATTTCGGCGGCGACGGCAACCCGCTCGGCATCGGCCTGCTAGGCGTCTCGCTGGCCTTCGGCCTGACCGTGCTGACCGGCGCCTACGCCCTCGGCCATATTTCCGGCGGCCACTTCAATCCGGCGGTGAGCTTCGGCCTGTGGGCCGGCGGCCGTTTCGCAGCCAAGGATCTGATCCCCTACATCGTCGCGCAGGTGCTCGGCGGCCTGCTCGCCGGTTTCATCCTGTGGCAGATCGCCAGCGGCAGCCCCAGCTTCGTCCACGACCCGAACGCGGCCGGCACCTTCGCCAGCAACGGCTTCGACCTGATGTCGCCGGGCGGCTACTCGATGCACGCCGCCCTGCTGACCGAAGTGATCATGACCGCGATGTTCCTGATCATCATCCTCGGCGCCACCCACAAGAACGCACCGGCCGGCTTCGCCCCAATCGCGATCGGCCTGGGCCTGACCCTGATCCACCTGATCAGCATCCCGGTCACCAACACTTCGGTGAACCCGGCGCGTTCGACCGGCGTGGCCCTGTTCGCCGGCAGCGCCGCGATCAGCCAGCTGTGGCTGTTCTGGGTGGCGCCGATCGTCGGCGGCCTGCTCGGCGGCGCGGTGTACCGCTGGCTCGGCAAGGACTGAGCCGCCCGCTCATGCAGTAACGAAAAGCCGCGTCGAAAGACGCGGCTTTTTCTTTTCGAGGCAATCGTCCGTCGCTGCGATCAGCGTGCGACTTTCTGATTCACCGCCTGCTCGGCGACATCGATCGCGAGCTGCTGCAGTTGCGCGGCCAGGCGGGCATTGCCGGCGCCTTCGGCGGCTTCGAGCATCTGATACGCCGCCTGCAACTGCTTGATGCCGCGCGGCGGCACTTTCTTGAGCTTGCCGCCGACGATGACGAAGCCTCCCGCACCGGCGGCGACACCGGCGGATACGAAGGTAGCGACGATGGTGAATTGCTTGGGATCGATTCTGGTGGCCATGACTGAGCTCCTTGTCGGACGTGCGCCGCGGCTTTGCGCAGCGACGCACGTGTCTTCGCCCGTCGCCGCGGGCTTGCAGCGATGATGCGTTCCGTTGACAGATAACGCGCATGCCGCCGCACTGCGGCCAGATCGATTCTGATACATCGCGCCGTTGCGGCGTATTTCGACGACACCCGACGCCTGTCCGGCAGCGCGAAAACGAAAGGCCACGCTCGCGCGTGGCCCTTCGGTGCGTAACGACGGCCATGCTTCGTCAGAACTTGCCTTCCTGGAAATCGACGAAAGCCTGCATCACTTCCTGCTTGGTGTTCATCACGAACGGGCCGTAACGCGCGACCGGCTCGCGCAGCGGGCGCCCGGCGACGACGATCAGACGGCTGCCGCGGCCGCCATCGCGCAACTTGAGCAAGTGGCCGCCGGACAGCACGGCCAAGTCCTGCGCATCGATCTCGCGCGCATCCTCGCCGTCGCCGACGGCGATGCCGCCTTCGTAGACATAGACGAAGGCGTTGTGGCCTTCGGGCAATTCGTACTCCCACTGCGCATCGGCGTCGAGGGCGATGTCGAGATACACCGGATCGGTCGCGGGTTGCGCGATCGGGCCGCTGACCCCGCCGACGCGGCCGGCAATCAGCTTCACTTCGACGCCGTCGGCCGGACGCAGTTGCACGATGCGATCCGGCGCGAACTCCTGATACTTGGGCTCGGTCATCTTCTCGCGCGCCGGCAGGTTCACCCACAGTTGGAACCCGCGCATGCGCCCGGCCTCCTGCTCCGGCATTTCCGAATGCACCAAGCCGCGGCCAGCCGTCATCCACTGCACGCTGCCGGGCACGAGCACGCCTTCGTTGCCGTGGTTGTCGCGGTGGCGCATGCGCCCGTCGAGCATGTAGGTGACGGTTTCGAAACCGCGGTGCGGATGCTCCGGGAAACCGGCGAGGTAATCCTCGGGACGGTCGGTGCCGAATTCGTCGAGCAGCAGGAAGGGATCCAGGTCGGGCAGCTGCGGGCCGCCGATGACCCGGGTCAGGCGGACGCCGGCGCCGTCGGAAGTCGCCTGGCCGCGCAATTTGCGGCCGACGCGGGCGTAAGCGGTGTGGGTGGCGGTGGCCATGGGTATCTCCTGACGGGGCGCCGTATTGGCGATGGGCGCTAGGATGACACCGCAAACATGGAACAATACAGACTAAACTGCAAACATCAGTTACAAATTTAGAACGATATTGGGTGCAGGCCCAGGATAGAAGCGGCGTCCTACTGGGTGTCCTTCGGTTACAAGCCGCGACCGCGGGATGCGCAGCGATGGCATCGCCGTCGTCATCGATCGAAGCGGCATGCTTTCGCCGGGGTAGGAGCGGCGCGAGCCGCGACCGCGCTGCTCGCTCTCGCGTCGCATCGCATCGCTCCCGCTAGACCTGGATCCAGATCCAGATCCAGATCCAGATCCAGATCAAACGCTAAAAGCTTCCGCCACTAAAGCGGCGGGTTACTTTCTTTTGTCATAAGCAACAAAAGAAAGGTAACCAAAGAAAAATGCTTTTCTTTGAATCACAGGCCCGCACGAGCGATGCCGACGCAGGAATTTTTCATACGGGACATCCATGTCCCGATGAAAAACGGCCCGCATCCCTGCGGGCCGCCCTCCGGGTCTTCTTCTGCCTTCGCGAGTACGGGGCGACGCACAGCAACGACAACAGCAACAGCAACAGCAAAATCTTTACGGCAACGGCAACGGCAAGGGCGAGAACTCATGTAGGAGCGACGTGAGTCGCGACCGCGCGGCTTGGGTCTCCGGCCAGAACTTGGGAACCGATCAATTCTCCAGGCGACGACCGGCGCCGGCGCCCCCCTTCCCCAACAGGCCAAAGCGCCAGCCTCGCCGCAATCGGCAGCGCATGGCGATGACGATATCGCCGCCGAGGATCATGCGCCGGCGGCACAGCGGATGATCGCGACGCTCCCGCCCCTCGCCGACCCGGCTGCGGAACCGCCGCATCGGTCGCCTTTCGCGCATTCGCTACTGCGATCGCTCGCACATTTCGGCCGCGCACAGTCCACAAGCCAGTCAGCACGGCGTATTGGCCGCGCTCGGCGGCGACTTCACAATCGCCTGCCCATGTAAATGCAATGATCCCGCTCTTGAAGGCTGAAGTGCCTGGGATCTTGCATGCCCAATGTATGGCGAATATTCAGTCAGTGGTTGCGCTTGCGCCGACGGCTGTGGCGATGGGGACGTGCGGCGACGAGCAAGCCGTGGCAAGCGGAACAACCTTTGCGCTCGCAGTTGTTCAGCGCCGAGCAGATGGAACGGCACGGCAAATCCCTCGCGCATGCGCATCGGGTGCGGGCGCGCACGGGTTCGGACTTGTTGCTGGGCCGCCTGCGTGCGAACGAAGGCATCCTCGACGCCGCCAGCACCCTGCTCACCCAGATGGTCCAGGACGAGGTCCGCATCACTCCGGCGGGCGAATGGTTGCTCGACAACTATTACCTGATCGAAGAACAGATCCGCACCGCGCGCCGCCATCTGCCCAAGGGCTATAGCCGCGAGCTGCCGACCTTGAGCCTGGGCCCGTCGGCCGGCCTGCCGCGGGTCTACGACCTCGCGATGGAGGCCATCGCCCACGGCGACGGCCGCATCGACGCCGAAACCATGACCCGCTTCGTCGCCGCTTACCAGACGGTGACGCCGCTCAAGCTCGGCGAGCTGTGGGCGATTCCGATCATGCTGCGCCTGGCCTTGATCGAGAACCTGCGCCGCATGGCCGTGCGGGTGATGCGCGACGGCGCCGATCATCGCCGCGCCGCCGAATGGGCCGAACTGCTCAACGACACCGCCGACGCCAACCCGAAGAACGTGGTGCTGGTGGTGGCCGACATGGCGCGCTCGAATCCGCCGATGTCGGGCGCGTTCGTGGCCGAGTTGACCCGCGGCCTGCACGGCCGCAGCGCGGTCCTGGCCATGCCGATGAGCTGGATCGAGCAATGGCTGGCCGATAGCGCCCACGGCGTCGAAGAACTGGTGCGCGCCGAGAGCCAACAGCAGGCCGCCGACCAAGTATCGATCAGCAACAGCATCGGCAGCCTGCGCTTCCTGGCCAACATGGATTGGCGCGAGTTCGTCGAGACCATGAGCCTGGTCGACCGGACCCTGCGCGAGGATCCGATCGGCGTCTACGCGAAGATGGATTTCAACACCCGCGACATGTACCGGCACGTGGTCGAGAAGATCGCGCGCCAAAGCGGCGTCAGCGAGATCGACGTGGCGCGCCTGGCCCTGAGCCTGGCGCTCGAGTCCGGCGAGGTCGATGATGGCAAGGCCCACGTCGGCTATTACCTGATCGACGACGGCACCAACGAGATCAAGGCCGCGGTCGCCGCCTCGCCGGACGCCCGCAAGCCGATCCGGCTGCGCTCGCGCAGGATGCCTCTGTCCGTGTATCTGCTGCCGATCGCCGCGATCGCCGCGCTGTTCGGCTACGGATTGTTGTCCGAGCTATACGCAGCGCCGCTTCCGGCGGTGGCCTTGTGCCTGTTCGCCGCGCTCAGCCTGCTGGCTTTCAGCGAACTGGGCATCACCCTGGTCAACTGGATCGCGACCGTGCTGGTCGCGCCGAAGCCGCTGCCGCGCCTGGATTTCTCCAAAGGCCTGCCGTCCAGCTCGCGCAGCCTGGTGGTGGTGCCGAGCATGATCGGCAGCGTCGATGCGATCGACGGCCTGGTCGAAGGGCTCGAAGTCAGGTTCCTGGCCAATCGCGACGCCTACCTGCATTTCGCCCTGCTGACCGATTTCCTCGACGCCGACCAACAGGACTTGCCCGGCGATGCGGCCCTGGTTGCGCATGCCTCGCGCCAGATCGAACAACTCAATGCGCGCTATGCCCCGGAAAGCGGCGACCTGTTCTTCCTGCTCCATCGTCCCCGCACGTGGAACCCGCTGGAAGGCAAATGGATGGGCTACGAGCGCAAGCGCGGCAAGCTCGCCGCGCTCAACCGCCTGTTGCGCGGCGGTGCGCGCGAAGCCTTCATGGCGGTGACCGGCAACACCGAGGTGCTCGCCAACGTCCGCTACGTGATCACCCTGGACACCGACACTCGCCTGCCCCGGGATGCGGCGCGCGAGTTCATCGGCACCCTCGCCCATCCGCTCAACCAGGCCCGCTTCGACGAACGCCTGCGGCGGGTGACGCGCGGCTACGGCATCCTGCAGCCCAGCGTGGGCACCGGCATGAGCGAACGCCGCGGCTCGCGTTATGCGCGCATGTACGGCAGCGAAGCCGGCATCGATCCGTATACGCGCACGGTCTCCGATGTTTACCAGGATCTGTTCGGCGAGGGCTCGTTCGTCGGCAAGGGCATCTACGACGTCGACGCGTTCGAGTACGCCCTGGAAGGCCGTTTCCCGGAAAACCGCGTGCTCAGCCACGATCTGCTCGAAGGCTGCTATGCGCGCGCCGGCCTGATCAGCGACGTGCGTCTGTTCGAGGACTATCCCTCGCGCTATGCCGCCGACGTGAAGCGCCGCTATCGCTGGATCCGCGGCGATTGGCAGTTGCTGCCCTGGCTGTTGCCCTGGGTGCCGCGGATGAAGGGCGGCTACGAAGCCAATCCGCTGTCATGGCTGTCGCGCGGCAAATTGCTCGACAACCTGCGCCGCAGCCTGGTGCCGGCCGCCGCCACCGCGCTGCTGGTCGCAGGCTGGGCGATATTGCCGCAACCCTTGGCCTGGACCCTGTGGCTGCTCAGCCTGTGGCTGGTGCCCACCTTCGCCCTGGCGTGCTGGGACTTGGCCACCCGCCCGGTCGACATGGCGCTGGAAACCCATCTGATGCAGGTGGTCGGCTCGATCGCGCGACAGATGCAACGCGCCGCGGTCAATCTGGCTTGTCTGCCGTACGAAGCCTTCTTCAGTCTGGGTGCGATCGCCCGCAGCGTGTGGCGGATGGCGATCAGCCGCCGACGCTTGCTGCAATGGAACCCGTCGAGCGAAGTCGAGCGCAGTCTCGGCAGCGGCGTCGGCGCGGAACTGCGCAGCATGTGGTTCGGGCCGGCGTTCGCGCTCGCCGTCGCGGCCGCGCTGTCGCGCATCAACCCGGCGTCGCTGTGGGTCGCCGCCCCAGTCCTACTGCTGTGGCTGTTGTCGCCGCCGCTCATGGCCTGGCTGGGACGGCCGCCGAGACAGCGTCGCGCGAGTCTGTCGCAGACCCAGCTGAAGTTCCTCGGCCGACTGGCGCGCCGCACGTGGGCCTTCTTCGAGATCCATATCCGCGCCGAGGATCATTGGCTGCCTCCGGATAATATCCAGGAGCATCCGAGCCTGGTGGTGGCGCGGCGCACCTCCCCGACCAACATCGGCCTGTCGCTGCTCGCCAACCTCGGCGCTTACGACTTCGGCTATCTGCAGGCCGGCGGGCTGATCGAGCGCACCCGCCTGGCGCTGACCACGATGGAGACCCTGCCGCGCCATCGCGGCCACTTCTACAACTGGTACGACACCGAAACCCTGCTGCCGCTGCCGCCGCGCTATGTGTCCACGGTCGACAGCGGCAATCTTGCCGCGCACCTGCTGACCCTGCGCCAAGGCCTGCTGGCGTTGATCGACGAGCCGGTGTTGGCGCGGCATACCTTCGACGGCCTGGCCGATACCTTCGGCGTGCTCGAAGAAACCTTGCGCGCGGCCGGCCGTATCGACGCCCCACTCGAACAAGCCCTGAGCGCATTCCGCGAACGCATCGACGCCATCCGCGTGCAGCCGCCGGCGTCGCTGCCGGAAGCCGAACGCGTGCTGGCGGGGCTGTCGTCGCGGGCGCTCGCGATCGAATCGTCGTTGCCGCCGCCCACAGCCCCACCGGAAGACGCGTCGGCCCCGCATTGGCCGACGATGCTGTCGGCCGCCTGCCGCGCCGCACAGGACGAATTGCTGCACTTCGCGCCGGGGATCGGCACACCGGAGGAAGGACAGAGCCGGCCTTCCGAGACCGACCTCATGGAACGCATGCCGACCCTGCGCGCCCTGCAAATGGCGTCGCAGGACGGACTTGCGCGCGACCGCGCCCGCAAACGCGTGCACGAGCTCGAACGCCTTGCGCATATCGCCGGGCAGTTGTCGCTGATGGAATACGAATTCCTCTACGACCGCGGCCGCCATCTGCTGTCGATCGGCTACAACGTCGAGGAACGGCGCCTGGATGCCGGCTATTACGACCTGCTCGCCTCCGAAGCGCGCCTGTGCAGCTTCGTCGCCATCGCCCAGGGCCAGTTGCCGCAGGAGACCTGGTTCGCCCTCGGCCGTCTGCTGACCGAGATCGACAGCGGCGCCACCCTGCTGTCGTGGAGCGGCTCGATGTTCGAGTACCTGATGCCGCAGTTGGTGATGCCGAGCTATCCCGACACCTTGCTCGACCAGACCGCGCAACATGCGGTACTCGCGCAGATCCGCTACGGCCGGCAGCGCGACGTGCCCTGGGGCATCTCCGAATCGGGCTACAACACCGTCGATACGCGGATGAACTATCAGTACCGCGCGTTCGGCGTGCCCGGCCTCGGGCTCAAGCGCGGCCTCGGCCAGGACTTGGTCATCGCCCCCTACGCCAGCGCCATGGCCTTGATGGTGCTGCCGGAAGCGGCTTGCCAGAACCTGCAACGCCTGACCGAACTGGGCTTCGCCGGCCATTACGGCCTGTACGAAGCGATCGACTACACCCCGACGCGGGTGCCGCGCGGCCAGGAGCATGCGGTCGTCCGCTCGTTCATGGCCCACCACCAGGGCATGGCCTTCCTGTCGCTGGACTATCTGCTGCGCGACCAGCCGATGCAGAAGCGCTTCGTCGCCGATGCCGAGTTCCAGGCGACGCTGTTGCTGCTGCAGGAACGCATTCCGCGCACCGGCGTGTTCCATCCGCACGAGGCCGAAGCCAGCGGCGCACGCGCCGCGCCCGCCGCCAGCGAGACCCAGTTGCGAATCTTCGCCAATCCGAGCACCGGCCGGCCTGCGGTGCAGATGCTGTCCAACGGCCGCTATCACAGCCTGCTGACCAGCGCCGGCGGCGGCTACAACCGCCTCGGCGACATGGCGGTGACGCGTTGGCGCGAGGACGGCACGCGCGATCACTGGGGCTCGTTCTGTTATCTGCGCGACGTGGACAGCGGCCAATTCTGGTCGGCGACCTATCAGCCGACCTGCGTGCCGGTGGACCATTACGAGGCGATCTTCTCCGACGCCAAGGCCGAGTACCGCGGGCGCAAGCACCGCTACGAGACTCACCTGGAAATCGCCATCTCCGCCGAGGACGACATCGAGCTGCGCCGCCTGCGCATCGGCAACCGCTCGCGCCACACCCGCACCATCGAGATCACCACCTACGCCGAAGTCGTGCTGGCCTCGTCGCTGTCGGACGAGTTGCATCCGGCCTTCAGCAATCTGTTCGTGCAGACCGAGGTCGCCCGCGACAAGCAGGCCCTGCTGTGCACGCGGCGGCCGCGCTCGCACGACGAGATACCGCCGTGGATGTTCCACCTGGTCGCGGTGCACGATGCCGACATCCAGACGATCTCCTACGAAACCGACCGCTCGCGCTTCCTCGGCCGCGGCAACACCCCGCGCACGCCGCAGGCCCTCACCGCGACCGAGGCGCTGTCGGATTCGGTCGGCTCGGTGCTCGACCCGATCGTCGCGATCCGCACCCGCATCGTGCTCGCGCCCGAGCAGAGCGTCATCGTCGACATGGTCTCGGGCGTGGGCGTCGACCGCGCGGCCTGCAGCCGGCTGATCGACAAATACCGCGACCGGCGCCTCGCCGACCGCGTGTTCGACCTGGCCTGGACCCACAGCCAGGTGGTGCGGCGCCAGATCAACGCCTCCCAGGCCGATGCCCAGTTGTACGAACGGCTGGCCGGGCTGATGGTGTATGCACATCCGTTCCTGCGCGCCGATAACGCGGTGCTGTTGCAGAACCGGCGCGGGCAATCGGGACTGTGGGGCCACTCGATCTCCGGCGACTTGCCGATCGTGCTGCTGCAGATCGCCGAGGCCGGCAACATCGAGCTGGTCCGGCAGATGGTGCAGGCGCATGCGTATTGGCGCCTGAAGGGGCTCAACGTCGACCTGGTGATCTGGAACGAAGAACAAGGCGGGTACCGCCAGCAACTGCAGGAGCAGATCCTCGGCCTGGTCTCGGCCGGCCCCGAGGGCAACGTGCTCGACCGGCCCGGCGGCATCTTCGTGCGACCGAGCCAGCAGATGTCGCAGGAAGACCGCATCCTGCTGCAGGCGGTGTCGCGGGTGATCATCAGCGACAAACGCGGCACCCTCGCCGCGCAGGTCAGCCGCCACGTGCCGCCCGAGCGCGAGATCCCCTCGCTGCTGCCCGATGGCCCGCCCGACGAGCCCGAGCCGATGGGCGAAGCCGCGGCGATGCATCCGGCGGCGTTCCCGGGCCTGCCGCCGCCGCGCGCCGACACCGACGAAGACCCCTGGCCGTTCGAAGCGGTCACCGAGGCCTTCGTGTTCGACAACGGAACCGGCGCGTTCGCCGCCGACAGTCGCGAATACGTCGTGGTGCTGCGCGAAGGCGCGCCGACCCCGGCGCCCTGGTCGAACGTGATGGCCAATGCGCAGCTCGGCACCGTGGTCAGCGAGAGCGCGCCCGGCTACACCTGGTTCGAGAACGCGCACGAGTTCCGCCTCACCCCCTGGCATAACGACCCGGTCGCCGACACCGGCGGCGAAGCCTTCTATCTGCGCGACGAGGACAGCGGCCGGATCTGGTCGCCGATGCCCTTGCCCTGTCGCGGCAGCGGCGCCTACCGCACCCGCCACGGCTTCGGCTACAGCGTCTACGAGCATATCGAAGACGGCATCGCCAGCGAGCTGTGGATCTACGTGGCGCTCGACGAGGCGATCAAGTACTCGGTGCTCAAGCTGCGCAACCTGTCCGGCCGCGCGCGGCGCCTGTCGGCCACCGGTTACGTCGAATGGGTGCTCGGCGATATCCGGGTCAAGTCGCAGATGCACGTGGTCAGCGAGCTCGACGGCGCCAGCGGCGTGCTGACCGCGCGTAACCCCTACAACACCGAGTTCGACGGCCGCGTCGCCTTCTTCGACGTCGACGGCGAGCAACCCGGCTTCACCGCCGACCGCACCGAATTCCTCGGCCGCAACGGCAACCTTGGGCAACCGGCGGCGCTGCTCAAGCAGCGCCTGTCGGGCAAACTCGGGGTCGGGCTGGACCCGTGCGCGGCGCTGCAGGTGCCGATCGCACTGGCCGCCGACGAGAGTTACGAGACGGTGTTCCGCCTCGGCATCGGCGCCGACTATACCGCCGCCGTGCAACTCGCCCAAGCCAGCAAGGGCAGCGGCGCCGCCCACGATGCGCTGGATGCGGTGCGCATCCATTGGATGCATACCCTCGGCACGGTCCGGGTCGAGACCCCCGACCCGAGCGTGGACGCGCTCGCCAACGGCTGGCTGCCCTACCAGGCCTTGGCCTGTCGTTACGTCGCGCGCAGCGGCTACTACCAGTCCGGCGGTGCATTCGGCTTCCGCGACCAACTGCAGGACACGATGGCGACCGTGCACGCGATGCCGGCGCTGACCCGCGAACACCTGTTGTTGAGCGCAGCGCATCAGTTCCCGCAGGGCGACGTGCTGCATTGGTGGCATCCGCCGCTCGGCCGCGGCGTGCGCACGCGCTGCTCGGACGATTACCTGTGGCTGCCGCTGGCCGCCTGCCGCTATCTGCAGGTCACCGGCGATCGCAGCGTGCTCGACGAGCGCGTGCGTTTCGTCGAGGGCCGCCCGGTCAACGCCGACGAGGAGTCCTACTACGACCTGCCGTTGGTCTCCGGCCGCCAACAGCCGTTCTACGACCATTGCGTGCTGGCGCTCAAGCGCGGCACCGAGTTGCTCGGCGAACGCGGCCTGCCGCTGATCGGCAGCGGCGACTGGAACGACGGCATGAACCGCGTCGGCGACGCCGGCAAGGGCGAAAGCGTGTGGCTGGGTTTCTTCCTGTTCGACACCTTGAACCGCTTCGAGCCGGTTGCGCGCGGGCGCGGCGACATCGCCTTCGCCGATTACTGCGTCGAACACGCGCAGCGCCTGCGCGGGAATCTGGAAACCCATGCCTGGGACGGCGATTGGTACCGGCGCGCCTGGTTCGACGACGGCACGCCGCTGGGCTCGGTGCACAGCGACGAATGCCGGATCGATTCGATCTCGCAGAGTTGGTCGGTGCTGTCGGGCGCGGCCGATCCCGAACGCGCGCGCCAGGCTATGGAGTCGCTGGACCAATACCTGGTGCGGCGCGATGCCGGCCTGATCCAACTGCTGCAACCGCCGTTCGACAAAACCAGCAAGGACCCCGGCTACATCCGCGGCTACGTGCCCGGCGTGCGCGAAAACGGCGGCCAGTACACCCATGCCGCGGTGTGGGCGGCGATGGCCTTCGCCGAACTCGGCGACAGCACGCGGGCCTGGGAACTGGCACGCATGATCAACCCCATCCACCACGCCCGCGACGCCGAAGCCACCGCCGTCTACAAAGTCGAGCCCTACGTGCTCGCCGCCGACGTCTACGGCGTCGATCCGCACACCGGCCGCGGCGGCTGGACCTGGTACACCGGCTCGGCCGGGTGGATGTACCGCTTGCTGACGGAATCGCTGCTCGGCCTGCAGCGCCACGGCGACACGATGCGCCTGAAACCCTGCATTCCGGCCGATTGGCCTGAATACCGGATCCAGTACCGCCACGGCGACAGCCTGTACCGGATCCACGTGCGTCAGGTCGATGCCGATGGCGGCGCTGCGCAACTGCAACTGGACGGTGTCGTGCAGGAGGGCCTGCAGTTCTCGCTGCTCGGCGGGCGGACGATCCACCACGTCGAGGTGATCTGGCCGCGGCCGCAGCCATGAAGACCCGGGCGCAACTGGATGCCGGACTCGAGCATCTGGCGCAGATGCTGCCGCCTTGGTTGGAATCGCTGCGTCACGAGGCGCAGTTCTGGCCGCAGTTCAGGGCACTGGTAGACGAGCTGATGGCGGACGCCGATCCGGCCGATCGCGCGCATGCGCAGCGGCGCATCGATGAGATGTTGGCGAGGCATGGGCTGCGCTGGCGCTGACGTTCACGCCGTTGCCGTTGCCGTTGCCGTTGCCGTTGCCGTTGCCGTTGCCGAGATTTTGATCTGCTTTTCTGCTTTTCTGCTTTGCCGCTTCGCTGCTTTACCGGTCAAGTGGAGACCCGGAGGGCGGCGCACAGGACGTGCGCCGTTTTTCGATAGGACAAGGATGTCCTATCGAAAAATCCCGGCGGAAGCATCGCACTCGTGGCTTGTGCCCTTGCAAGGAGAGCCCTTTTCTTTGGTTAGTTTTCTTTTGGGCTTAGCAAAAGAAAGTAACCCGGCCGCGTAGCGGACGGAAGCTCTGCTCTTGCTTGAGAGACACGCCGGAGGCCGCGAGAACGCGGTCGCGACTTGCGTCGCTCCTAC